>CAJXUU010000183.1 GCA_913061325.1 uncultured Saprospirales bacterium
GCGTCAGATGTGTATAAGAGACAGATAAAATAGATTAAAATCTTGTGAATAATACGAATCTGAAACATGAAATCCATCAAGCTTTGGTCAAGGAATTGACAGAAAAAGTGAGTAGTTATTCTAGAATGTTAGAATCTATAAAACAATCAAAGAATGGAGATACGAAAAGTTCTGCAGGGGATAAGTTTGAGACGAGTAGAGAAATGATGCAGATGGAGATTGATAAAACCGAAATGCAACTTAATAAAGTGAACTATGAACTTGAGCTTCTGAATCAATTAAATACCGATGGAACAAACGAATCGGCTAGTATGGGAAATTTAGTTGTATGCAATACAGGTTATTATTATCTTTCTATTGGTCATGGAAGTGTGGTTGTTGATGGCAAAAAATACTATGCGATTTCCCTAGCAAGTCCGATCGGTAAAATATTGGTCAATAGAATGGTTGGAGATAATATTGAGTTTAATAATAGATCAATAAAAATAGAAGAAATCCATTGAGAGATAGAAAATCAATAGCGATTGTAGGTGGCGGTGCTAGTGCATTATCCTTGGCTTCATTCTTAGACGAGAAATTGTTTGAAGTAACTATTTATGAACGAAATAAAACGCTAGGGCGGAAGTTTTTAGTTGCGGGCAAAGGAGGATTTAATCTCACTCATTCGGAACCAATATCTAGCATGGTAGCAAAGTATAGTCCACAAGGTTTTTTGGATGATGCATTGTTAGGTTTTGATAATGAACAACTAAGAGAATGGTTAGCGGCAATTGGAATACCAACATATATAGGTTCAAGTAAAAGAGTGTTTCCAGAAAAAGGAATAAAACCCATTGAAGTATTAGCTGCAATTAGGGAGTCAATTTTATCTAAAGGACACCTAATTTTATACAATAATGAATGGACTGGTTGGACAGACACAAATAAATTGATGTTTGACTCTGAGGCAGAAATAGAAGCTGATATCACCGTGTTTTGTTTAGGAGGTGGGAGCTGGAAGGTAACTGGATCGGATGGAAGTTGGACTAAACGGTTTGCAAATAAAGGAATGAACATTAAGCCTTTTGTGCCAGCGAATTGTGCTTATAAAGTAAATTGGAAATCTGATTTTATCACCAAAGCAAGCGGGAAGCCACTTAAAAATATAGCTATTGAAAGTCTTGGCCATAGGGTAGAAGGTGAAGCAGTGATTACTGAGTTTGGAATTGAAGGGAATGCCGTGTATGCTTTGACAGATCAAATACAAAGTCAGCTAGATACACACAACAAGGGCATCATATCAATTGACTTGAAACCGATGTTGAGCTTATCTGAAATAGAGAAACGAATTGCTCATTCAACTAGGAAAACAACTGAAATATTATCATCGGATTTAAAATTGGAAAAGATTAAAATTCAATTGCTAAAATCAATTTTGACCAGAGATGAATTTCTTGATAAAAGGGGGCTGGCAAAAAAGATAAAATCACTGTCGGTAGAAGTATTGAGCGCTGAGGCATTAGATAAAGCAATATCTACGACTGGAGGTTTTGCATTAGAGGAAGTAGATGATATGTATCAATTAAACAAAATGCCACATAGTTATGCAATAGGGGAGATGCTTGATTGGAATGCACCTACTGGAGGGTATCTATTACAAGCTTGCTTCAGTATGGGCCATCGACTTGCCACACATCTCAATGAAAAATTCTAGTCTCTTCTATCTAGTCTCTTCTATCTTCTATCTAGTCTCTTCTATCTTCTAACTTCTAACTTCTAACTTCTAACTTCTAACTTCTATCTTCTAACTTCTAACTTCTATCTTCTATCTCGTTTTAAAGGACTAGGCTTTACATGTTGCTTTTGAGCCGACTGATCTGCTATACTTGGTTTTTTATTGTCTCTTGGACCACGAAGATGGATAACAAGACCATTTAAGAAATTCCTTAATATCTGGTCACCACATTCTACATATTTTGGATGTTCTTCGTTTCTGAAAAATGCTCCTAACTCACTCTTTGTAGCTTTAAAGTCTACAAGTTTTAAGATCTCTACGATTTGGTCGTCTCTTAGCTGAAGTGCTACTCTTAGTTTTTTGAAGATATCGTTGTTGGTAAGTCCCATAGGAAGAAGTTAGAATCAAATTGTAAATCATAAATAATTTGAAAAGCCTTTAAGCGATTAAACTTAAAAGCTTTTCAAAAGTAAATCATTGTGGAGCTGCAGGGAGTCGAACCCTGGTCCGGAGAAAGCATCCGATAGCTTTCTACATGCTTAGTTTGTATTCGGATTTTCGAGTGATAGCAGGCATAAAAACGGCGACGCTATCACCTTATCTTCTTGATCTCGGATAGGAGTCGAAGTATCCACCAGTCCTTACTCAAAGTTGTTTAAGTCGTTACGCTGTATATTGAGCGTCAAGCGTATTGACTAAAAGCTTTATAATCCTAGATTATGCAGCCATTGCGAAGTTATTCTCGCCAATTAATGTTTGATTGAAAATGGTTAAGGAGTATACAATCTTCCCCCTGCATGCTTACTATAAAATTATCGATCCCGTCGATACCAGTCAGCCCCATATGTGCCTGCACCACCATCGTGGTACATTTGATTTAGCATATTTTATAAGGTGTAAATGTAATTATAAGTTCAACTAAGTGTATGTTATTTTCATAATTTTGAAAATTGAGCTGATTTTATTCACTGTTGAAAAAAATGATTAAAAGAAATAAATTTTATTATTGCTGAAAATCAGCATATTATGTTTCGTGTTCGTCTTTTATTTGCCATTTTGATTTTTTTAACGCTCTTTGAACAATCCTTTTTATTATTTTCATGTTTATTATATAGAAACAAACGAAATATGTTTGTTTCAAGTCGAAAGTTTTTTACGTTGTCAATTTTATATTAAGTTTCTAATCCTAATTAAAAACAAAAAATGAGTAAAAAAACATCAAAAAATAATTTTTCAAAAACCACATTAAGAGTAATAAGCCAAACCAAAGAATCAGTAAAAGTATTATTTCCTTCTTTGGAAGTTCCAGTAGAAATGACAAACAAATATTTCAATTATCTACAAGGTACAGGCGCATATCTGTTCATATATTGTGTAGCCTTTTAAATAAAAAGAAAATAATAATTAGATAAAGCACTTCACATTTTGAGGTGCTTTTGTGTTTTTAGGAATTACTTGTATATTGAGATTAGGAATCGAATTCAATTTTCTATTAAAATGTTATAAAATGTCAAAATATAAAGACGTAGAAGACTATATCGCTAATATCCCAGAGGAAAGAGTAACACCATTTATGAAGCTGAAAGAAACCATTATTAGCAATCTGCCAAGTGGTTTCGAAGAATGTTTGAATTATAATATGATTGGCTATGTAGTGCCTCATTCTACATATCCAGACGGCTACCACTGCGACCCGAAATTACCACTACCGTTTATCAATATTGCAAACCAAAAAGGATTTATTGCTTTATATCACATGGGGATTTATGCTGATCTTGAGCTCTACGATTGGTTCGTTGGAGAATATCCTAATCATTCAAAGTATAAACTGGATATGGGTAAAAGTTGTGTCCGATTCAAAAAAGTAGATCATATTCCATACGATTTGATAGCTGAATTAATCAAGAAAATGACAGTGAAGGACTGGGTTACATTGTATGAGGAGAAATTTAAAAACTAGCGTCTAAATTTGTAGAAGTCCACTTCGTATTAATCTACTTTTAACTTTAGGTTTATAGTTTGTTAATAGCAGATAAATGTTTAAAGCGTTGGTGTATATATTAATGCCTTTAAGGGCTTTTAGTCCAGAACTATCAATATCATCTGTTTGTGATAAATCAATTAAAATTAGCTCACACTTTTCTTGGGCAGCTATTTTCTCTTTTACTTTTTTCTGAAAGTAATCTGCATTTCCAAAATTAAGAGGTCCCTCTACCGTGACTATTATTTTATCTGAAGTTTCTTCGATTTCAAATCCTTCAGATTCTCGAAACAGAAATAGCCTTTTCATTGATTTAAATCTGTTTTTACTATTTATTAAAACAACAATAATAGATACCAAAAAACCAATGAACACTCCAACTTTTATACTTACTAATATTGTGATAATAAAAGTGACCAACATTACAAGAAAGTCAAGTCTGTTGGTCTTGTAAAATGACTTTGCAAGCGTGTATTCAAATAGGTTTTTCACCGCGATTACTATAATGACAGCTAATATTACCTTCGGCAAAAAGAATAAAAGTGGTGTCAAAAACAATAATGAGAGTACGACAAAAATTACTGTTATTAATAAAGCAACACTAGTTCTTGCTCCAGATTCATTCATCAATGCTGATCTTGAAAAGCTACCTGAAGAAGGGATAGAGTTAAAGAATGAACCTCCAATTTTTGATATTCCTAGTGCTCTTAATTCTTGATTCGTATCAATAGAGTAATAATCATGTTTGTTTCCAATCGCTTTTGCTATGCCTACTGCTTCGATAATGCCAATTATTGTTACTAAAATAACAGTCGGCATCACTGATGAAATAATACTTATGTTCATTTCAGGAACCTTAAAAGATGGTAGACCGGATGGTACAGTTCCTATGATGGCAACTCCCATATTTTCAAAGTCCAAAAGATAAGAGAGGACTATTCCAATCGTCACGATTACAAGCCCGTAGGGAATCTTATTGCTTAGTTTTTTCAAAACATATATTATTAAAAAGGTAGCAAGCCCAATCAATAAGGTGGGGATATGTATCGTTGTTAAATTGTTTACAATATGAATTACTGTATCAAACAAAAAATCTGATCTTGGAATATGAAGTCCAAATATGTCTTTAAATTGATTTACGATTACAATAATTGAAGCAGCTGAAGTGAAGCCAGTTATCACTGGGTAGGAGAGTAAGTTAACCAGTGCTCCTAGTCTGAACACCCCCATCAGAAGTTGGATTATTCCGATTAATAAACCAGAAAGAATGACAAGGCTGATATAATTCTCAGAAAAAGGTTCGGCGATTTGACTAATGCCTGCCATGATTAGTAATGCTGAGACAGCAACGGGACCTATAGCCAAGTGAGGAGACGTACCAAAAATCGCATATAAGATACATGGGATAAGAGCCGTGTATAGTCCATATTCAGGGGGCATTCCAGCCAAATATGAATAAGCTATTGCTTGTGGCACTAAAAGTATCGCGACCAAAACACCAGCCGGTAAATCAGCTCTTAGTGTATTTTTATTATACTTTTTAAGTGAGTTTATTATTGGAAAATATTTCTTGATGGTGTTTTCTTTTTATTTATTTGAATGCAAATATAATCTTACTTCACCATACTTTACGAGCAATCAAATGGTGAATGATATAATTGATGCAAAACTCGTTTATCAGGTTCTATTTATTCAGTGTACATTTGTGTAAATATGGCATTATCATCACTTATTAGTATTGTCGAATTAGATCAAACGGTGTTCCATCTGCTCAATGCGGAATGGACTAATATTGTATTTGATACCATTCTACCGATCTGGAGAAATAAGTATTTTTGGCTACCAGTCTATATATTTATAATAAGTTTTGCGGTCTTTAATCATGGAAAGAAAGCTTACTGGTTTCTTTTGTTTCTTATTGCTACAGCGGGTGCTGCGGACTTAATTAGTAGTGAGTTGATCAAGAAAAATGTAAAGCGGGTAAGACCTTGTAATGATACTGAATTGGTCGAAGTCAGATCCTTGGTAAGATGTGGCAGTGGTTATAGTTTTACCAGCAATCATGCGGCCAATCATTTTGCTATCAGTTTTTTTCTATTGGGCACTATTGGTTTAAGAAGGAGGAAGTTAAGATGGGCTTTAGTAGGTTGGGCCGTTTCTATTGCCTATGCGCAGGTATATGTGGGTGTGCATTATCCGATTGATGTACTTTCAGGTGCTATTCTAGGTGTATTGATAGCTAAAATATTTCTTTGGCTTTATAAAGCCAGGGGTAAAAGTGTATTGATGGCGTAAAATTATTGACTTCTGGTCAATATAGAATTAACCTATTCATGCACTGAAAATAGTGAGTTATAAAATCACATTATAATAATATCATATACGTAAATAATTATTTATTAGACATATTACAGAAGTAAGAGTAATTTTTCAATTTCAAACCGTAAATGGTATTAGTCAAATTATGTTTCAAATGGCGTTAAGAGTCAGGTGTAGCCTTGATATAAGAGTGGCTTACAAAGTCAAGTGGTTTGTGAAGCAAACACGTCGGCTAGTGTAGAGAATTGCAAATTCTCGGGCTAGTAAACGCTCGTTTTTTTGATAAGTGTGGCTTGCATTAGCAAACGCACGTAAGTTTGTTGAGATGTTAATCTCAATGGATCAAGCCAAAAAATAAATACCAGTCACAGCGAGCTCCAAAAAGCGTCTTACCGCTTTAAAATTAAATTAATGACAAGAGAATGAATTGATATTTGTATTGCCTGTAGGGCAATAACATTTTAGCATGGGGTGGAGCCCCATGCACGTTAAAAAAAAGTTTTTGTATCCTGTAGGGATACCATTAATTTCTATGGTTAGTTGCCCAAAACATATGATCTGTAAATTGATCTTACGGTAGTGGTATCCCTTCAGGATACGAATAATATGTATCTATAGACTTGGGACGATGTCCCAATCTATAGTGTTATAACCTTACATGTTATTTCAATGCAGGAATTTTAATTAATTTAGTAATCTGGTTATCAATTAGTTACAGACTTGTCATAGGTAGTGACAAGTTGAAATGAAAAACATGACGCTGATTACCAATTCTGTTTGAATAAATGTGAAAATTTTCAATCAGAAATGGTATAATTAGGCGCAAAAACAACTAAAATGAGGTAATCTTTCAGAAGTATTAACGTCCAATCCTAGTTAGAATAAGGATATTCCGTATTAATGAATATCCTTATTCAATAATTAAATCAATTATTAATTATTGATATTTGAAAATGACTGATATAAATATTCCTTATAAATGCTCTTTATTATCATCCCAATTCTTCACATGAGGCTCGCCCAATTTACCTAGAGAATTTCCAACAATCATAGCTACTGATGCATCACCTGTCACATTCACAGTAGTTCGACACATATCAAGTGGTCTATCAACAGCAAATATTAATGCAAGTCCGATAGCCAACGATTCAGCTGGTAAGCCAAGAGATTCTAGGACTATCACTAACATGATCATGCCTGCACCAGGCACGGCTGCAGAACCAATCGAAGCTAATGTTGCTGTCAACACAATCGTAAGTTGATCCTGAAACGTAAGGTCAAAATCCAAAGCTTGACAAATAAATACGGCTGCAACGGCTTGATAAAGACTAGTTCCATCCATATTGATAGTAGCACCGACTGGAAGAACAAAACTTGTTACTTCTTTATGAACGCCAAGGTGTTCTTCTACTCGTTCCATTGTTACAGGTAGCGTAGCGGCACTTGAAGATGTAGAGAAAGCCAATAATTGAGCTGGGCTAATTCCTTTTAAAAAGAAAGCTGGCTTCTTACCAGTAATAAAGTAGACAGCTGCAATATATACAGCCATCATAAGTACGAGTCCAATGACGACACTTGCCGCATACCAACCCAACGCTAGAAAAAGATCAGGGTTAGTTGTCTCAGCGATCAGAGATGCTAAAAGTGCAAATACAGCATACGGAGCAGAAAGCATTATAAGATCCACCATTTTAAGTATAATATCATTTACACTATCAAAGAAATCCTTGATTGGTTTCACTTGTTCATCTTTTACCAATAACATACTTATTCCAAAAAAGATAGCGAAAAAGATCACTTGAAGCATGTTACCATTATGAGATGCAGCTCCAAAAATATTTTGAGGAACCATATCTACTACAAATTGCAGAGGCCCTTTTGATTTTTGATTACTTGCTGCGGTTACTCTTTTTTCTCCTTCTGCAGAAAATGATTCAGTCAACTCAGCTACGGTTTCTGCGGACACATATTCTCCTGGTTGTATGATGTTGACTACAGCAAGACCAATAGATATTGCCACAACTGTAGAAATTACATAAAGGATAACTGTCCTAAGACCCATATTCTTAAACTTAGAAATATCCTGTAAATCAGATATTCCTTTGATTAAGGATGCAAGAATAAGAGGGATAGCTATAAGCTTCAATAAGCTGATGAAGATCGTCCCGAACGGTTTGATCCAGTCCGCAACGAATCCTTGCCATCCCACATACGAAACAAGGATTCCAAAGAGTACGCCTGCGATCATTCCGATCATTATCTGCCAATGAAGAGCTAGTTTTTTCATAAATCTAAGTAGTTAAGCCACAAAGTAATAAATCAATGGTTACCATTTTTACAATAGAGACATTATTTTTGGAAGGTAGATTATTAGGCCTACGGTAAAAGCTGTTAATGCAGAAATAAAAACACCCGCTGCCCCCAAATCCTTTATATATTTAATTCTCTCATCGTGATTTGGTTGAATAAAGTTGGCAATGTGTTCAATCGCCGTATTAAATATCTCAGCTGATACCACCATGCCAATACAAATAATAATTGTAATCCATTCAGTATTAGATATTTCAAAATAAAAACCTAGAGCAATAGCAACAATGGATATTGCTAAATGAATCCATGCATTATGTTCTGCTTTCACTAAGACGCTTAGCCCATCGAAAGCATGTTTGAAGCTTAATAGTCTGTCTTTTATTGAGAATTTGGACATTAGATTATTTAATTTCTGATGATTTATTTTCTTGGATCAATTCTTTTGCTGCTTGAATGGCTTCAGACCTATAGAGGTATTGATATCCACAAATATCACGACAACTTCCTCCTCCTTAATCCTCCTCCGAATGAGGACAAAAGCGACGTTGCTCGGGCATTTTTAGAAAATTCTACCAAGTGGCTTGCGAAGTCAAGTGGCTTGCGAAGCAAACACGTCGGCTAGTATAGAGAATTGCAAATTCTCGGGCTAGCAAACACGTAGGTCAGTGTAGCAAAATTGAATTTTGCGGGCTGACAAATCACTTATCTTCAAACACTTCATCAATCCTTTCTACTAGGTCATCAAAGTGGAATCTTGTCATATCATCAGCACCACCGGCAGTTGCTAACATTCTTTTTATGCTTTTTAGTTTTGCTCTTGCAATAGCTTTCATATCAGAATGTTCATACTTGTTACTTTCCATTTCTAAAGTCCTTTCTAGACCTTCTAAGAATGTTCGCTGAAGATTTCTTCTATAAAGAGAAACAACATCTCTAGATTTAACTTCAGCAAATATACTGTTGATCAAATCATCAAACATTTCATTGATAGTATAAGCGGCATTATCATTGACTGCACTGTTTTCAATCATTCTATTGAGTCTGTCAGGATTCATTAGCTGAGCGAGCGTTCTATCCTGTAGTCCTCTGATTCTTTCCGTAATTCCTGTTTCTTCTACTCTTGATAAAATCTCTTTATCGATCAACCATGAAGGAGTATCAAACACATTTTTATTCAAGAAGTTGATAGCATCTTTTTGTCTGGCTTTCTCTACATGGGTATAAACAGCTTGCTCTTCATCACTTGATTTATTAAACTCATATACACCACCCACATTGGCTATTACATGTCCTACATATCTTCTATATTGACCGAATACATTGTTGTACAGTTCTTTTAATTCTCTGTAATCCTTTGTTTCTTCGGAAGTCCACTCTATCAGGTTTGGAACGATCCTTTTTAGGTTTTTTAATCCCATCTCAGAAGCTCTCATACTATTGTCTCCAAGATCTTCTGTCTGAGCCGTTGGATCTGTTGGTGATCTTCTTTGACGTCCAAACCTATAAATCGGATCATCCGCTTTTGCTTTGATAAGATTATTTATGGTTACTCTCTCTTCATCTTCATCCATGTTTTCGAACCTTCTGTAACCAAAGTCAATAGACCATTTATCGTATGGTCCCACATTGGGCATTAGACCTACATCTCCATCTTCTGGTTGAGCTACATAATTGAATCTTGCATAGTCCATAATACTTGGTGCAGTTCCCATTTTTTGAGTAAATGAAGCACTTCTCAATGAATCAACAGAATATGCTGAACTTGATCCCATATTATGAGGAAGTCCAAGAGTATGGCCTACTTCGTGTGAAGAAACAAATCTGATCAATCTACCCATGATTTCATCTCTGAATTTTGGGCTTCTAGCTTCTGGATTTATTGCTGCAGTCTGTACGAAGTACCAGTTTCTAAGTAAATTCATCACGTTATGGTACCAGATGATATCACTTTCTATAATTTCACCAGTACGTGGATCGTGAACGTGAGGGCCCATAGCATTTTGGATATCAGTAGAAACATATCTGATCACAGAATATCTAACGTCTTCTGGAGACCAATCTGGATCTTCTTCTTTAGTAGGAGCTATCCGTGCTTCGATTGCATTTTTGAAGCCTGCCGCCTCAAATGCTACTTTCCAATCATTTACACCTTGCATCAAGAATGGAACCCATTTTTCAGGAGTAGCCGGATCTATATAATATACGATTTGCTTTACTGGTTCTACCAATTCACCTCTAAAGTATGCTTCAGGATCTTTTGGCTCTAGTCTCCATCTGGTGATAAACCTTTTTCTAAATGCTTTTTGTTCATCAGAACTATAGTCAGTTTGTCCAAGGCTAAAATAGGATACTCTCTCATCATAATGACGAGGTTGCATTGGGATTTCTGGTAATAAGATAAAAGACTGTGTCATCTCTAATGACATAGTTCCAGTATTCCCATTATCTGGTAACTTACTACCTGTATATGTAAGAACATGTTTCACATTTATATTCTCAGGGAAAGCATTAATTTCATTTATAAATGACCTCTTCCCATCCACTCCTCTAATACCAAAATTCTTTTTTTGACGGCTATTCATAGCACTAATCATAGGGACATCCGATGTGAAGAACGAATTCATTTGTACTACATAACTAGAACTGTCTTTAGACATCGCTTTGATTGGAAAAGAAGCTATGATAGGTTCGAAGTTATTATTCTGTACAGACTTGTAGATCGGGTCTTCAAAACTTGCAACACTGTTATAAGACTGTCTCTTATACACATCTGACGCTGCCGACGAAGAGGATAGTGTAGAT
>CAJXUU010000184.1 GCA_913061325.1 uncultured Saprospirales bacterium
TACAAAAAACTCCTGCCTCTATGAGGTAGTTTACTTAATACTTAGTGCACTAGTTATTTCTGTTCAACTGTTGATTAATATATACAATCCACAAACTTCAAAAACTCCCCTTCCGAATTATAAACATTCGGAGAAACACGAATAGCATCACCACGATAAGAAACATAAACATTATTCTCTGTGAGTCTTTTTTTGATAGCACTTTTATTAAAATGAGAAGGAAGATACACCCCAAATAAATGATATCCTCGATACGCTTCAGCTTCTACAAAACAACCTTTGCCTCTCAACATATCTACACCTCGATCTGTGATTGATTGGCAGTAGGATTGAATATTGTCTTGGCCCCAATCTATCAATTGTTCTATAGATTTAGTCAATATTGGAGTCAAGTTGAAATTACTAGACTCACCCATAGAAAATCGATCTGCTCCAGGTTGATAATCTGATTGATAATTGGTAAGATTTGCAAAATCCTCGCTGTTCTTTCTATTGATCCAATTCTCTTCTAATGGCTCCCCATCATTGAATGATTCATGAAAATAAGCCATACCAAGAGCGTAAGGACCCAACATCCATTTGTAACCTCCGACAATCAAAGCATCAGGTTCAATTTCTTTTACAGAAAATGGCAATGCTCCTATGCTTTGAGTGCCATCGATGATCAATTTTGCTCCTACTTCACTTGCTCTTGATCTGATTTCTATCAAATCAAATCGTGTCCCATCCGCCCAATGAACATGAGGAATAGCAACAACCACTGTCTTTTGAGTGATGGCCTCTAATATCGTTTCATTCCATTGTTTCCCTCTACCTTCTCCGATAGAAGGCGACGATGCCACCTTTATATGTGCACCATATTTATCCGCCAGTTTTTGCCAAGCATAGATATGACTCGGAAATTGCTCATCTACAACCAATATTTCGTCTCCCTTTTCTAATCGAATGTTATTGGCCACAGTTGCGACACCATATGACACAGAAGGAATAATTGCTGTCTGATTATAATCTGGCACATCTACAAGCTCTGCAAACATAATTCTCAAATTCTTTCTACCTGAATAAAAATCTTCTCCAGAAATTGAATAAGGTCTGCCTTTTTTTTGTAAGTTTTCAATTCCAATGGCTTCCACTGATTTCAGTTGTGGTGACATGTAAGCACCATTAAGGTAAGTGTGCCCTTCTTCTAATGAGAATAAGTGAGATTGATTTTGGAGCATGTCCTGAGTTTAGGTCTAAAGATACAAAATGTGTAATTCTTCAACACAAAAACACCATAACCTAACATATTGTTGCGTGACAAATTCGCTATGAATTCAAGCCCACTCTAGGCTTCAGATAATTCTACAAATAAGATGATTTAAAATATAGGCAAATAAAAAAATAGATTTATATTTGCAGCCGCTTAGAGAATTTCTAGGTAATTATGGCGTGGTAGCTCAGCTGGTTAGAGCGCGTGATTCATAATCCCGAGGTCGGCGGTTCAAGCCCGCCTCACGCTACATAATATAGAAGCCCTTAGTAATGCAAATTGCTAAGGGCTTTGTTTTTCAACACTTTACGCACTATAACATATTACATAATATCATAATGTATCATAGGGTGTGAAATTATATGACCGTTATACGACCGCTATACGACCGTTTATGTATATTTACCATACATTAAAAGTCAAAGGAATATGAAGCGGACCAAACAATCAAGACCTAGATACAACCTAGAACCATGCACCAACGACAAAGGAAATGCAAATATTTACCTAGTCTACAGATATAATCGTACTGATAGTGGATATCAAAACCGTCTTAAATACTCTATTAGGGAAAAAGTAAAAGTATTAGATTGGATAGGCTCACCTACTTATCGAGCAAATCCAAATTATGAGATATACGAAGAGTTAAACGAAAAATTAGGATTGATTTACAATGCTGCTCTAAAGGTCGCTAAGGAACGACCTGAGATACCACCACAGGACTTTAAAGATGAACTAGACTATCTGTTAGGATATAAGAGAAAACCAAAGACAACAGCCGAAATGTCATTCCTAGAATACTTCAAAGATTTCATTCGACATTCAGAAAATCACGATAGAACAATCCAGAAATACAACGGAGTATATAATCATCTTGTAAAGTACACCACCGAAAAGAAAATAGATCCATCATTTGATGATATTACTGGAGACTTCGCCAAAGAGTTTAGAAACTGGATATATAAGAAATATAAAAGTAGTGCTAATACGACCGCAAAACATTCTACAGTTATAAAACAAGTAATGAGAGATGCAGAACTAAAAGGACTGCACACCAACCTTAAATATAAACTGATAGAAAGCAAAAGAACCAAAACATCAAAACACTACTTAACACTATCAGAACTTGACAAAATATCAAAACATGTATTTGATAATGATGAAGATCAGAAACTAGAAAAGGTAAGAGATATATTTCTCATTGCTTGTTATACTGGATTACGGTATTCTGATTTCTCAGTATTGCAAAAAGAAAATATCATAGAATCTGAAGGAATTAAGATGATAGATATTGAGCAATACAAAGGAAGAGACAAAAGAAATGATTCTCAAATCTTGATACCTATCTTACCAGACTTAGATAAGATTTTAACAAAGTACAATTACGAAGTACCAAAGGCATATACCAGCCAAAAGATGAACGCATTTATCAAAGAGATTCTAGAAGATGCTAAGATTAATAGAATAGTAAAGCATTACTCTAGTGTTGCAGGAAAACAAACAGAATCAAACGTTCCTGTCTGGTCCAAAACCACCAACCACACCGCACGATATACATTCATTGATATCATGTTAAATGAATATAATATACACCCTACACACCTTGCAAAGATCACTGGTCAAACTTTAGATGTGTTGCTAGGATACGAGAGAGGCGCAAAAGATAGGAACGCTAAGAAAGTGTATAACCAAGTAATAGAAAAGATTAAATCATCAAAATTGAGAGCTATATGATAAAGGGAGTAGAAAAAAGTATAGATGAATTGATGTGGGCAGCTTGGGGAGATGTTGAAGATGAAAATCATGATATGGCAAATAAGTTGATAGAACCTTTTCAAGATTTAACTTATCACAATTGGCGTTTTTTTATAGAATATTATAATTCCGACCGTGCAAGTTGTGTTAGGAAAATAGAATTTATTATGAATTATATAGAAGATTCTTATTCGTCGGAAATGGAAAGCAACTATGATAAAAATAATGAAACGGCTCTTGATGAATTATTTAAAAACATTTATTTGATTTTACAAGATATTTTAAAAGCATTTTCTCCAATTACTGAAAGCATGGCTGTCTTTTATATTGTTTATAAAGGAGAAGCCATACCAAAAGACAATAGTACGCAAATTGTTTGGAGTGAGATTTTTAAAGAATATTCTATGCTTTATTGGCGCAATTATGATGATAAGACATATAAAAGAATGCATGGTAAATTAAGTACAATCTTAGAGAGAAAGAACAAAACTCCCAATTATCGAGGTCTATATATAAAGCAACTAGAAGAAATAGAACCCTTAATTGAAGACTTAGAAAAAGAATCATATAAGAAGATATTATCAGAAGTCAGGTCAAAGTCAGATCTGACATAGTTCAGAAGAACATTTTTTTCTGCTCCTTTGTAATATTAATTAACCAAATGCTTTAAGCTAGTAAGCTGCCAAAGCATTTATAAAAAAATATTATGATAGTAGAAGTACACACAAAAGAAGACATCAAAAACATCGTCTTAGATGCAGTAAGAGATGCTCTTGCTAATTTCCAACCCGTCAAGGTTTCCACACCAGATGATTTTCTTACAAAAGAAGATGTTGCAGCTATGTTGCAAATGTCAAAATCTGGTATTGATAGCCTAAGACGAAGAGGTCAATTAAAACCGTATCGCATCGGTGCATCCGTTCGTTTCAAAAGATCTGAAATAATGACAATGCTAAACCGTACCAACGGTAGAAAACAAGAAGCCGCTTAGAAATTTCTTTTCACAATTGTCAGTAATTCAACTGGCTAACTTTTTATTTTTTCATACTGGTAGTACTAGGAATTGCAAAAAATGCAAAAGGCGCAAACTATGTCATTTTTAGTTATACCACCAAAATATTAAAATATGAATCCATTAAAAGAAGTAGCAAAAAATTTAGTAGACGATGGTCTTAATCCTATTCCATTAAAAAAGGACAAATCTCCGATGCTGCCCGTCGGTCATGATTTTTTATACAAGCAAATTGATGATATAGAAAATAGATTTAAACAAGCTAAGAAGATTGGAATAGCTTGCGGTACTGTATCAGATGGTTTTTATGGCTTAGACTTCGACTGCCATCAAGGTGAACCCATTTTTGAAATATTCAATAATTTTATTGAGATGGATTATATAAAACGATTAATAGAACAAGGAAAGTTATCTATCTATTCTACAGCTGGAGGTGGATATCACACGTATTTTAAATATCGTCAGAAAGTTCTAACGGGTACAACTTTGGCAAGATGGGAAACGAAAAGCGTAATGATCGAAGTAAGAGGTAATGGTCAATACATCGCTTGTAGTCCTAGTGATGGTTATAATCACATTGCAGGAGTCGAATATATCAAGCTGGAAGAGTTAGAAGATGAGATAGAGCTAAATCAAATCTATGATTTGTCACGTTCTTTCAACCAACACGAAGAAATAATTAATAAAAGTAAACTAACTAATAATAAATGGGCTGAATCTTGGAAAGAAACTACTCCAGACGGTAAATACAATCTAGAATGTGAAGATGAAGCGTTAGAATTATTAGAAGAGCTAGGATGGCAGTACATAAATACTCGTAATGACGGTACTCAATATTGGACTAGACCGAATAAGGATATAAATGAAGGTTTTTCGGCGACATTTAATCACTTTAAAGGTATGTTCTATATCTTTTCAGAAGATGGAAATTGTAAACCTTTTCAAAGTAAGACGGGGTACTCGCCTTTCAATATCCTTACATTAATAAAATATGATGGTGACTGGAAAAGAGCGAAGGATGATCTTACAGAGCGTTTCAAGATGCAGAATGAATTTAAGGAAGAAGCTCAGCAAATAGAAATAGAAAAAATAGAAGCTTTAGATTTCCCTCTTGACGTTTTTCCAGATAAGCTAGCTGCATATATCTCTAAGTGTAATGAAACGCTTAGTAGTTCAGTTGACTATATGGGTTGTGCTTTGTTGTTCCTTACCTCTTTAATAGTAGGTAATTCGATGAAGATAGAAGTCAAGCCTGGATGGTATGAGTACGGTTCTTTGTGGCTTGTATTAGTCGGAAAAGCTGGAATAGGTAAGACACCAAGTATAAACAATATAGTGAGACCAATCCAGCAAATGAATAGTAAGGAGATAAAACAATATGCTAAGGATTACGAGAAATATGAGTTTTATGAGAACCTGGACAAGAAAGAAAAGAAGAACTCCGAAGACATACAGAAGCCAATTAGAAAGCAATTTATTGTAAATGATATTACATTAGAAGCTCTAGCTGATCTGCACGAACAAAATAAGAACGGTGTAGGCGTTATTAAGGATGAACTAGCTGGATGGATCAAAGATTTGAATAAGTACAGACAAGGCTCTGACTTAGAGCACTGGCTATCTTCTTGGAGTGGTAAAGAGATCAATCTAAATAGGAAAACAGCAAAGAGTAGTTTTGTAGAAAAGTCCTTTATTCCTGTAATGGGTGGGATACAACCAGAGATATTAAACTCATTTTATACAAAAGATAATAAGTCAAATGGATTTATAGATAGAATGTTGTTTAGTTTCCCAGATTTAGAGGTGACTAACTACAATAAAGAATCTTTAGATCCGCAGATGATAGAGTTTTACAACTCGTTTATCTCAGATTTCTATACTGACATGAAGAAGAATACACAATATACAGACGACTGTGAAATAGATTCTAAGATCATAAAGCTATCTCCAGAGGCACAAGAAAAATGGATTGAGATATTTAACCGTATTAGTAACACTCAAAATGATGATAATGTAAATGAGTATATGAAATCTATGTTGCCAAAACAAAAAAGTTACATTCCAAGGTTTGCTCTCCTTATCCATGTATTACATGAGTACTATAATGGAGGTAGTAATTATGATATTATAGGGATAGAAAGCATAGATAGGGCTGAGCAATTAAGTAACTATTTCATTGCAATGGCTATGAAGATAAAAGTAGATACTAGGGAAACAAACAGCATTAAACAAAAGAGCGATTCTATGAAAGGAAAGACAAAATTTGAAATATTTAAATCTATGTATACTGATAACCCTAAATTGAATGTAAAAAAAGTTGCGGAGATTTTAGACGTTTCTAGAACAACCATTTATAGGTTCATAAAAGAACTAAAGATGTAACATTTAGAGTGAAAATGTTACACCATGTTACAGCGATGTTACACACTCATAGTCAATGATACTATACGTTTTAGTTAGCAATGTTACATTTTGAAGTGTAACATTGTTTTTTCTTAATATAATTTTTAAAAATTTAAACCTATAAAAAAGTAATGTTACATTCGATAATGTTACATATTGGACCACAAAGTCAATGATACTGTACATTTCAACGTGTAACATTAGTGTAACATCATGTAACATTAGTGTAACACTAAGCTTATACCCCCTAATATTTATAGAGTATGGTGATAATATACAAAGAGTACTTATACCTAGTTTTTAACAAGGGGTTTATACCTTATAATATGAGATCATAAAATCATACTTTTGAAATGGAAGGAGTAATTAAGAATTAGTCCAATACCAATCACAAAAAATAATGATTGATATCATCATAACAAATAAATAAAATTATGGAATTAATATCAGTAGGTTTTTTAATAATAATTATTGTAGTAATGATAATTATCACAAGAATATTTGGAGCATGGATGCTAAGAATAAATGAAGTAATTAGCTGGCAGGCTAAACAGTGGACTCAAAATAATGAAATCATACAAGAACTAAAAAAAATAGGTATGTCTAATGACAGTAACACTAATCAATAATAATTTAGTGAGGTTGGGGGTAGCCCCTATAATCCGTAAGGGACATGATTTCCCTACACCGTGTTATAGACTCACACATATTTATGATGGTTTCTTAGCAAGGGGGTATAAAACCCTCTAACAATTTTAAGGCGTTAAATAATTAGGACAATCCATTTTGATAGTTCTATCACTTACAATCTCATTACCTTTCCAACATTGTATATTAACTAAGCACACTCCATCATTCAATCTTGACAATGTATCAAAGTGGATGGTATATTTATCTTTTATATTTGGTGCTGATTGATCATTATTACATGATGACAAAAAAGACTCTTAATAGGTGTTAATACCTGATATAGAATAAGGGGTTTATACCTGATATTTGACGACTTTAGAAGAGTACTTTTGAGTAATGTTTATGAATACTATATGAAATAATGATTATCATTCTTGGTAGTGATTTATATCATTAATGTTAAAACTAATTGTAAATAAGTTTGAGCTTTGATGCAGGTGAGAAAGTCAAAGGCAGTTAATCTGATTTACTCGTATAAACACGGATAAGTTTTTTTAATGTGAGGAAGCTCTAATTTATTGATTATCAGTAAAATTTGGTTGTGGACATATCAGATATATCTGGAAGTTGAATATTCAGGTGGGTTTATCCACTTGTTAGCCTTCATTCACTAAATCTGGCACACGAAATTCAAACTATTATTAATGACCAGTAATTTATTGGTTACACGAAGAAAGTGGTGCCTTCGGCTCAAGTGGCTCTATAAATATGTTTTATATTTATATCTTGGTTTTATGCCTTCACAATGAGATCTTATTAATGGTTTAACGAGCTCTATGATTTAAATGATCTATAGACAAATGTAAAAAGCAAACCTTTATTTACTTGAATTATGATATCCAAAATAAAAATTTTATACATTAGCAAAGTTGTTGCTGTAATAATCTCAATATTTTTCATTCCGTTAACATTAGGTGCCCAGAATGATTGCGGATCCGATGAGATCTATCAAGAAATGATGAAGAACGATCCCGTCTTCAGAATGGAACAGGAGTTGAGCAAGGTACGTTCTTCGGCTAGATCTCAATCTCAAGAATTAATTACCATTCCTGTAGTTTTCCATGTAGTTTATCATGACACCATTCATACAAGTCCAATTGATTCATCTGACAACATAAGTTATGATCAAATCTATTCTCAGATTGAAGCCCTCAATGAAGATTGTAATAGCCTGATTTCCGCTCCGACAATGTGGCATGAGGTAGCTGCGAATCCAGAATTTGAATTTTGTTTAGCATCTAGAGATCCTTTTGGTAACCCTACATGCGGAATAACCCGTACTTATACAGACTCCACTATATTCTCATTTAAACAAAGTGTGAAAGATGAATCTACCGGCGGAGTTTCAGGCTGGCCAGTATCAGATTATTTAAATATATGGATCTGTGATATGGAAGGCCTAAGAGGACATGCTACAGCACCTGGTGGCGTGGATTCCCTTGATGGTGTCGCTATTGACTATGAATTTGTTGGTACAGGGGCGGAATTTAATCTTCCAGTACCGGAATTTAATCTAGGAACTACAGCCGCTCATGAAGTAGGGCATTGGCTAAGACTTAAGCATATTTGGGGAGACGGAGGCTGCAATATCGACGATAATATAAGTGATACTCCTTCTGCACCGAGGGCGAACTATGGTTGTTCTGATTCTTTAGCATGCAGTCCAGATTCACTTCGTATGCGTCAGAATTATATGGATTATTCTGATGGTGCGTGCCTGAACCTTTTCACCCAAGACCAAGTCGATTTGATGAGGGAAGCCTTTGAGCCTCAGGGAGCACGATCACAGTTGCTTACATCTTTGGGATGTTCAGCTCCTGTACAAAATGCGATTCTTTTGACAATAAACTTTGATGGATATTCAGATGAAACTTCCTGGCAATTGGAGGATGATTTAAATAATATTATTCATTCAGGGGGAGGCTATGCTGAAAATACTTTAACAGTGACTCACGCAATGAGTATTCCTGATGGAGACTACACTATAATATTCTTCGATACTTTTGGTGATGGATTTTGCTGCGGTTCTGGAAATGGGGATTATGAGGTAAAGTATGCATCCGGTGCAGAAATTGTTTCAGGTACAGGTGAATTCGAATTCTCACTATCAATACCTTTTCCCAATACATTAACAGATGCTGATTATAGGTTCATTGGAGGAAGTGACACTGGAGATACACTAGATTGGTACAATCCAGCCAATTGGAACAAACTTTCATATCCACTTGACTGTTACTATGATGACATCATCATAGAAGCAGACTGTGAGGTTGATGAAGTCCTTCTTCGTGAAGAAAGAAATCTCATAATTAAGAATAATGCTAAATTAATAATAAAGGAATAGTATGGAGTGCTGCTTATTATGCATTGTGAATTTCATGATTATGTGAAAATTGCTTTCCATAAAATGAGGACTCTTTCTGCCATGAAATCTGAATTTTCAAATAACAATCGAACTCAGAATACTATATCATTCTCGGAAAGTCTACATAATAAAGATATAATCTGCCTTTTTTCTCCTCAATCATGCTAATCAATAATATGGTCTTAGAGCTGCTACTAAATGGAACAATTTAACCAATTTAATGCTGAGATAAGGCTTGTGATCTATAGCAATTTTAATACTGAGCTAATCAAGAAGCATTTCCAAATGGTATTTAAATTGATTTCGTAGCTCTTTGCAACAAGCTGTATATGGGAATTACCTAAAGTGTACATACTGTTTATTGCAAAACTTATCCAAATAATTAATAACGAAAGGCTAACAGTATGCATGATGTAATCCTCCTTCGTAGGAACTCCCCATGCATTTGGACGTTAAACATAATAATGAAAATCTAATTTTAAACCATGGTTTCCAAATTAAGAATAATGGGAAATGGGCTTTAAGAGGAGAGCTAGTATCTTTTATAAAAAACCAAACTTTAATTACCTATTTGTCTCTAATTATTTACCTTTAAGCAGATTACAGTTAAGATCGTAATTGATATATCCAATTTGTCTGTTTACTGCGAAAGCCAGACCATAGCAGTTTTTATTCAGATAATACACGTTTAAACACGGATAAAGTTTCATTTTGGAATTAAGTGATTGGTTATCAGTAGACTTAGCTTAATTGTATAGGCGGAATAAACGTAACTCGATATATTAGAGGTGCGTTTATCCACTTGTTAGTATCAATTGAAAGTAAAAAAATAAATCACCGATAAAAAACGATAATCCTTAAGATGGCAACATACTATACATTACATGTTTTCGATAGTGAAAAATACTTCAAATCTGTACTTCCTAAAATGAAAACTGATAAAATATACCTTAGTAAGTATATGGAAACCGATGCGTTTAAATTGTTTACATATCGATATGATAGAATAAAAAAGACTACTATAGATGAATTTCAAGAATTTTTAAAAAACTTATCTATTGATGGTCAAACATATAGTGGTGATTTTCAATCATTATCAATACCCTATGGTTTTTACAAACTGATTGAAATAATAATCTTTTCTGAATGTGCCATATTTTCACCTTATTTTCATCTTGGTAAAAATGCAGTAGAGAATAAATTGAAATTTGCAGTAAAGAATACTCTTGCTGAGGAGATAACAAATAAATTAAGTAACTGTGGAGATTATAGTATATTTGGTTATGAATCTTTCGGGATTTATAATTGGCTAACTAAGGATGATGTTGAATTATTATACTTGGATTTAGATAAAATAATTCCAAGAAATGAAATTGATGATTACAGTCGAGTATTGAAAATTATGATCACCGAAGCATATCGAGATAAATTAGGCTTAATTTGTTGTAAAGAACCGATATATGGATATCATTGTCATTTAAAAAATGATTCAGCAAATTTACAGAGATTTAAGGCATTTTCTAATCAAAAATACTTTGTAGAAATTGATTGCTCAAGAATGCAACTGCCTTTGGACCTAAATAACTGATACTAACATGTGACATGACGATCATGCTTCCTTC
>CAJXUU010000185.1 GCA_913061325.1 uncultured Saprospirales bacterium
CTCGCCTACGAAAAAAGGATATCTGATAATCAACGAGATAGCTAACGTTAGTCAGAATTAAAAAGGCACCTTTGATAGATTCCAATTTTTCTAGACCTTCAAGGCTCAACAAGGAACTATTAGTCTGAATATATAAGCTATTAGGTATAGAACTAATATTGTCTAACCCTCTTAGGCTGATCAATGCCTCATTTTTCCATATTTTTAAGTTTCCTCCAATGGAGGAAATTTGTGATAAACCATCAAGATTATGTATCGTTCCAGAAATACGCTCTTCAATGACTACATCTCCCTTGATTCCAAAACATCCCGGATGGTTGATGGGAAAGCTATCTATTTGACCTTGTGTTATGAACTTAATTCCTTCTGGAAGACATTCTTGAGCGGTAGTATTGGTTTGTACGTAAAGAAATAATATAGCGAGTAGCAGAAAATTCTTTTTCATTTATATTTGGGTTTAAGAATTATGAAAATATTGAAGTTGTAACGCACATTTTTTTAGTCAATTAATCGTATGTCAGTTTCAATTTTTAATTACATTTCAAATATCTTGTAATACCTTTTACTACTTTAGGTCTATTGTAACATATCCCTGTTCAATTGTAACATTTAATGGGAAACACCTTTTATTAAGGACTTTGCTATCTAGTTTTTCAAATTTTCATGGACAATCCAATTGATATTACCCAAATGGACGCCCCACAAAAAGTTGGGCTTACTACTATGTAATGCTTTTACAATGTGTAGAATTACTCATTGTATTTGAATAAGAAAAATAATCCTAAAAATCTACTTGGAAACTGATAATTGGAATCAACCCAACTTGATTTTCGTATTGCAAATCTTGCAAATCAATATTGTAGATTTCATCTCTCGTATTGGTGATATTGAAAAGATTTTGGACATCTAATGCAATAATCCAAGAATTTCTCTTATTGTTCTTTCTAAATGAAAATCTAAAATCTGATCTCCAATAGGTTTTGTTTTGTTTTGTAAGATGGCTTTGTTCACTACCAAAAAAATCTCTTATATTTCTTGTAATTCCTTCATCGGCTGGTTTATACCATTGGCCACCAAATACTAGATTTCTGAAACTTAGTGAAATTACATTATCGTTTTTGAGTTTAAATTCCTTACCCAACATTAAACTAGAATTAAACTTGCCATTGTATCTAGTATTGTAATATTGATCATCACCTAAACTATATTCTGAATTATAAACTGATCCAGAAGCCAACATGAAAAAGCCCTTGTTAAAAAACCGCTCTATAGTCAATTCTGCACCATAATTTCGACCCAGTCCATCAGACACCAATTCCTCAGTACTAAACCCAACTAAATCATTGAGCATCCAATAGTTTATCGATTCATTGCTAATTACGGGAATATTACTAAGTTTCTCATAGTAAGCTTCTATAGAGATTTTAAAATCATTTCGTATTTGCCATCCGTAAGCAATATTAGCCTTCAAAGAATTCATTAATTCTAAATCATGATTTGTTTGACTGGTAAAGTATGTACCTATAGGCAACACTTGAGCGTACTTTCCAACAGAGACAGACATGTTATTTCCGTTATCAAATTGATATGCTCCCGAAGCACTGTAATTCAATGACGATGACCCATTCAAATTGAAGTGCATGAAATTAATGCCCGCTGTAAATGAAAGTCTTGAAGTAGAATTCCATAAAGTTTGGATATAGGATTGAAACAATCTCAATTCTCCAAGAGAAGATTTATTATTAATGTGCTCATAAAAAGTCTTATCTACTCGGTCATATTCCGAATATTGTAAATTGTTTCCTAGTAAAGTGACTGTCAAACCTGACTTAAGGACTAGATTCTTACCTATATTTTGTCCATATTCAAGAGTATTAGTTATTCTATGTGTTTTATATGATTCATCACTTAAATAACTTTTTGCCCTTTCTAAATCTAAGGTGTCCTTATTGTTAGTAATATCGTCTCCCATCAAAGCAATACTGTATTTGAGATACTTTTCATTTTTCATCAATCGTGTATAAGACAAGCCCACTACACCCATAGAGGTTTTAAAATCACTCTCAATGATGTTATCATATTCTTCAAGCTGGCTAAAGTCATCAATCGGCCTATGGAATTCTGAGCTAGCTCCCCCTATTCCCCATATTTGAATAATATTTTTATTGTCTTCCGACGGCAAGTAGAGATGAAATGAAAGATCTGTAAATGTATTATCAGTATTGGCATTTACTAAGTGTACACCCATCTTATTTAATATTCCTAACGTCGAATATCTATAGTTAACCAAATAAGAACTCTTGCCTTTTTTAATAGGACCTTCTAATGTGGCCTCTAGACCGAGTATCCCAGCTCTAAAAGAATATTCATTCTCATTTTGATTGCCTTTTCTAAACTTCATGTCAAAAACTCCAGCCAATGCATTTCCATATTCTGCAGGTGGAGCCCCATAAATGAAATCTGAATTTCGCAGCATGTTTACAGAAAAAACACTAATCCCTCCACCAGAAGAACCTCTTCTTGAAAAATGATTTGGGTTAGGGATGTCCATTCCTTCCAATCGCCATAATACACCTATAGAAGAATTTCCTCTGATTACAATATCATTATTGATATCATTGCTGCTTTGCACACCAGCAAAACTTACTGCCATTCTTGAAGGATCTGCAATACTCCCAGCATACCTCTCAGTTTCCTCCGCAGAAAAAGACCTTCCGCCTAATAAGACCATATTGTTTTGGGTGCGATCATCACGAAGAATTGCAGAAACTACTACTTCGCTTAATTCATAAGGTGATTGCCCCATTTTGATTTCAAAATACTCCTGTTTTGCAGAATTGACCATGAAAGAAGATGAGATATATGTTTCATATCCTAAATAATTGCATTGAATTCTAGCTCGACCTAATGGAACATTTTCTAAAGTGAATAGACCATTTTCATCTGTGGTAGCAATTATCTGATTTGTAGAATCCATTACATAAACAAGCACTCCAACCAAAAATTCATTGGTCGACTTGTCAGAAATGATTCCCCTAATCTCTTGAGTTTTCTTTTGTGCAGAGGATGTGTTAACAATGAAAAATGTAAAAGTCGCCAATAGGATTAGCCTGAATAAAAATGCATTCATCTCTTTGATTTTTTGTAGGTAATTAATGCCTCAAATATAGTTTGACATTAATCCTAACACTCATTGTAAATGTAACCTTTATAAGGTCAAATGTAACATAGGAAGAAACTATATCAATATCATCGTTAGCATTTTATCATCGATAACAACTACAAAACCCTATTTCTCAACTACATATTTTCACTAAACTTCGCACTAATTTTTAGCATTGTAATCCCTCGAAAGCTCCTAAAATAGGAGATTGTTACATATGTACAAGTACTTGTTACATCTCTAGCCGTTCAAAAATGAAGGACACACTAATATTGTATCATAACAATAATGTTAAACATAATATCACCTGGCTTTAGTAAAGCTATAAAAAATTAAGTTATGAAAACTGTACGAATTTTGTCTTTTCTTTTACTTGTATTATTAATAGGAATAAGTTGTAATGATGATGATCCGAAAGAAATGGAAACATGTCAAGACAAGATTGAAAGTCTAAAAATCAATCAATATCAAACACTTGGAAGCCACAATAGCTATAGGAAAAACACACAACCTGAGATTGTAGGCTTTATGAATGCATCAGCAGAATTATTGCCTGAAGGTTTCGATCCAGCATCTTGGGATTATTCTCATGAAACATTAGAAGATCAATTGAATATTTATGGATTGAGAAGTTTTGAATTGGATGTATATAGAGATCCTGAAGGAGGACTATTTAATAATCGTATAGGAAATGCATTTGTAGGATTAGATCCTGATTCTGGAGAGCAAAAACTTCTAGCTCCAGGATTAAAGATTCTACATTTTCCAGATTTTGATTATCACACTCATTTTTTTACATTTGTGGATGCTTTAGAAGCTTTAAAATCATGGTCCGATGCAAATCAAAATCATCTACCAATTACAATCTTAATAGAAGCAAAAGAAGATAATCCAGCTCTCATGTTACCTGGATTTGGACTTACATCAACATTAGATTTTTCAGGCAGTGCCACAGAAGAAATAGAAAGTGAAATCGATATGGTCTTTACATCAGATCAGGATCATATCCTAAAACCAGATGACGTAAGAGGGACAAATTCAAGCCTTAGAAGTGCAGTTACTACGACAGGCTGGCCAACTTTGTCAGAGTCAAGAGGGAAAATAATGTTTGTTCTTATGGCAAGAGATGAAGTTGTTGAAAATTATATTGATGGCTATCCTTCATTAGAAGGAAGAAATATGTTTGTATTCACAGATGCTGATAAAGATGAAGCAGCGTTTTTAAAAATCGATGACCCAGAAGCTAATTTGGTAGAAATACAAAATTACATAGATCAAGGATTTATAGTTAGGACTCAAGCCGATTCAGAAACTGAACAAGCTCGAACAGGAAGTTATACTCGAATGAATAGTGCATTTGAATCTGGGGCACAAATTATTAATACGGATTACTATCGTCCAGACCCAAGATTTTCAACTGATGTAACATGGACTGACTATGAAGTGAAATTCACAAACAACAATCTAGCTATGATTCATGCGAAAGTAATTGAAGCGGAAACTATTGATTGTGAGGTAACTGAATAACAGATTTAACGAATTCATTTTTAAGTGTTGGTTTTAAAAAAGCCAACACTTAATTTTGAATTAAGATTTTAAGTATATTACAACGTGTTGAAAACAAACCCCTATTTTTTGAGAGTTATACTACTCATATGTATTCTTATCCAATATGGTAACATTATTGGTCAAAAGGAAATCATTGTAAATTACTTTGATGATCTTCAAGATGAATACATTATTGATGAAAATCTTTTTATCCTTGAAGATTCCGATTGTTTATTAGATTTTGAAAAATCCATTTCAAATGTTTCAAATCTCAATTTCAAAGTGTATGATAAGTCTAACGAATTAGCACTTAAAAGCTGTCATTGGATTCATTTCAAAATAAAATCTTCGGAAGGGTTCTATCATTTTTTCAAAGACTGGAAACTTTCTATAGGAGAGGCTGATTTTGCCTCTGTTTATGTTGTTGACCATCTAGGGGAAATAATATCCCATAAGGAATTCGGGAAATGGTACCCCAGTTCAAAAAAAGAAGGCGACTTGAATTTTAGAGGCCAAAGAGTCAACCTTAGTTTTGACCCATCAGAAGGTCTAAGTTTTTACATCAAATACCAAAAGAAAGACCAACATAATCACGTCATTGATATTAGGTTCCATAAATATGACCTATTTCAATCTTCTTCTTATTTATTCGCTACTTGGCAAGATTGGCTATTTCTTGGGTTTCTACTTACTATGATATTGCTTAATTTCCTTTTCTTTCACAGTACGGAATATAAAGCTTATCTCTTTCATGGACTTTTCATTTTAGGTTTGGCCATCTTTCTTCTTGATCTATATGGAGTTACTTTGAATCTTCCTTTAATAGAGGAATATCCTTTTATGGTTCAGTTTGTTGATATGCTTGGAGTCGGAATAGCCGATATCGCTTATTTTCAATTTGTAAGATATTATTTAAACCTCAATCAGATTTTACCATTTTGGGACAAGGTTTTGAAAAATATTGTTCTCTTAAAAGTTATATTTTGGCCTTTGGCAATTGCATTTTATTATATCACTTTTAATGAACCCTTTACAGATAAACTCATACTTGTATTTCTTGTATTCGAGTATTCTATTATGGTATATTTTCTTATTTTTAAATTAAGACCAAAAGAGAAAGCTGCCTTATATTTAATAATCGGAAGCTCTTTTTTAGTCCTTCTAATATTGATTGAAGCCCTATCTCTTTTTAATAGTGTTGGTATCTCAAAAACATTATCACAGGTTGGAATAATGGGAGAAATCATAGCCTTTTCATTTGGTCTTTCATATCGATTTAAAACTTTAAGAGATGAAGAATCAAAAGCTAATAAAATCAGAGAACTTAGTGAGTTTAAATCTCAATTGCTTACTAATATTACGCACGAATTTAGAACTCCGTTGACAATAATTCAAGGTGTTTCTGAATTATTTCAGGATTCTCTAGAAAATAAAATTCACCCAAAAGATATCAAAGAAGGTTATGATGCTATTGAAAGAAATAGCCGCAGTCTTTTAAATCTTGTTAATCAAATGTTGGACTTGGCTAAACTAGAAAGTAAAACAATTCAACTTGATTTATCTCAACAAGACTTGGTTATTGTTATTAAGAATGCTATCAATAGTTTATCCAGTGCAGCTCAAAAAAAGAATATTTCTCTAGTTTTTGAAAACAGAATCCCTTCTATTGAATTAGATCTAGATGAGCAAAAAATACACACTGTCTTAACTAATTTAATTTCCAATGCGATAAAGTTTACTCCTGAATATGGATATGTCAAAATCACTTTAAATACCCAACAAAATGAAGGAAAGACAATTGATTCAATACAAATTTTAGATACAGGAAGAGGGATTTCAAAAGAGAATTTACCTAATATTTTTAATAGATTTTTTCAGCCAAAAACGAATTCTGAAAATATCGTTGGTACTGGAATTGGGTTGTCATTAGTAAAAGAATTTATCGATTTGATGAATGGATCAATTGATGTGTCAAGTGAATTGGGAAAAGGTACAGTTTTTACTATTGAGTTGCCTAGAGAAGAGACTAAACATATTACTTCAATTTCGACTCCCCAAAAAGAGGTGATCAACGTTGTTAAAGAAAATGATCCATTCGAATTAATAGATCAAAAGCCTGTACTATTAATTATTGAAGATAATCATGATATTGTCGATCACTTAGACAGGTTATTGAGAGACGAATATAAATTAGAGAAGGCATATGATGGGTTAGAAGGATTAGAAAAAGCCAACGCTTTAATTCCCGATTTGATCATTAGTGATTTGATGATGCCTAAAATGGATGGAATAAAACTGTGTGAGAATCTAAAAACGAACGAGAAGACAAATCATATCCCTATTATTATCCTAACAGCTAAGACAGCTTTCGAGCATAAAATAGAAGGTCTTAATACCGGAGCGGATGCATACCTAACGAAGCCTTTTCGCAAAGAAGAATTATTTATGAGATTAAAAAAGCTTAATGAGTCCAGATTTATTCTTCAGAAAAAATTCTCTCAGTTTTCCTTAATTGAGAAACCAAAAGAGTTAAAGAAAGAAAATAGCTTTCTTCATAAGATACATTCTGTTATAGAAGCAAATCTGAATAATGCTCAATTCAATGTGGAGGAACTGGCTAACTTGATGCATATGAGTAGAATGCAATTGCATCGTAAAATTAAAGCTGTATCTGACCGAACATCGAGTAACTATATTCGTTCTTATCGCTTACACAAATCTAAACCACAATTGTCAGACCTCAATTTGAATATTAGTGAAGTCGCCTGGAGTGTAGGATTTCAGGAGGTCAATTATTTTAGCAAGAGTTTTCAGAAAGAATTTGGAATGAGCCCAAGTGAATATCGAGATAAGATTAAAGTGCAATAATGAATACCAAGCAGTATACCTGGATCAAATTCAAGTTTATCTTTTTATGATTCATTGAACAAATCAAGTTAAATTATTGATCTGGCAAAATTTCCTCTAGATTATAATTTAACTGTTTTTTTCATGATGTTAGTTTGAAGTTGTAATCAAAAACAAATTACAAAAAAGAGATGAATTAGAAAATATGTTAGTTACTAAAGTGATAGTAAATCCTCTTCAGTATCAATATCTATATGCCCTTTATCAAAATGAATATGTTGGTTTTTTTCTTTAAATGAGGTTACAACTGACTTTGCTCCTTCTTCCCCATCTAGATTAGATAGTTGATCAAAATACTTTCTTGAAAATAAAGAAGGGGGACCACCACCAAATTCATATTTTGAAATAATGATTTCAGCTTCTGAATCAGCTTCATACAGCTCAATCAGCTGCACAAAATGAGATGCCTCCAAATAAGGCTGATCACAAACGGTAAGTATTAGCGCATCATATTCAATATGTTTGATTTGATCAACTGCAAATGATATTGAGTTACCCATTCCTCTAACCCAATTAGGATTAATGTGAATAGGGTAGCTAGTATCTATTTTGGCTAATATTTCTTCAGCATAAGCCCCAAGAATGATATGTACATCAGCATTATCAATAGAAGATACAATATCAATTGTATTTGATAGCAAGTTGCCTTTGCCGAACTTTATTAATTGCTTAGGCCTGCCTAATCGACTGGAGGAGCCTGCAGCTAAGATTAGGATTGCATATTTTTTAGAGTCTGTGTCCAGCATTATTAGTTAAGAATGAGATATGTTGCTAATCATAAATTTCACGAATTGTATTAGCTTCTTTTAAAGCGAATGTTCGCTAGCTCAAGAATTTACAATTATCTACAGTAGCCGACGTGTTTGCTTCGCAACAAGTGCTTGCTTTGTAAGCCATCTCTTACCCAATAACATTCATTTCCTTAACAAAAGGCTGCTTATACAATCGTTTTCCAGTAGCTTTATATATAGCATTGGCAACAGCGCCTCCTGCAGGAGGAAGCGTTGGTTCTCCTAATCCTGTTGGATCTTCAGTACTTGGAACGAAATGTACATCCACCGCCGGGGTTTCTATGTTTCTAATCAATCTATACTTGTCAAAGTTAGTAGCAGATGGGATACCATTCTCGAAAGAAAGATCCCCGTACATGGCATGTCCAATACCGTCGATCACACCACCTGCAACCATATTGGAGGCTGCATCAGGATTGATTACTATTCCACAATCGACAGCACATGTCACTTTCTTTACTACTGCTTGACCATTCTCCATCACTACATCAGCTATTTCAGCCACATGTGTATTGTGAGAATAATATGCACTTATACCTTGGTATGTACCTTGTGGTTGTACCCCCCATCCTGCTTTCTTTGTGGCTAGTTTTATACACTCTTGCATTCTAGCTGGAGAGTACTCTATCTTTTCATCTGATTCAGCTATTGGTTTTGCTATTTCAAGCAGTTCCATCCTAAGTTCGACTTCATCTTTACCTATTTTCTCAGCAACTTCATCGAAGAAGCTCTGCTCTGCAAATGCTAAAAAATTAGTATACGGTGCTCTCCACGCTCCAGTGGTAATGTTGGACTCTTGTTTATTTCCAGATACTCTAAGATTTGGAATTGCTCCAGCAGGGAAAAAATTAGGAATCAGACCGTACATATTGCTATTTACAGCTGCTTCAGAAAGTTTGTATCCAGTTATTTTATTGTCTTTTAATGATGCTTCAATCTTGTACTTTATTGCTTGGCGGTAAGTACCCGCAGCCATATCATCCTCTCTTGTAAAGATGAGTTGAATAGGTTTTTTTGCAATTGAAGAGATTTCAGCCGCTTCGTCAGAGAAGTCACCATATAATCTTCGGCCAAATCCGCCACCCATTCTTGACATGGTTACATCTATGTCTTTTTCTTCTCGATCTATAATTTTAGCAGCTCGACTTCTTCCCCAAGCAGGTGTTTGGATAGGTCCATGCATTTCTACTTTATCCTCTCTGACGTCAGCAAAGAAATTCATAGGTTCCATACAGTTATGAGGTAGAAAAGGAGACTCATACACTTTTGAAACGATCTCATCCGCCTCAAGGAATGCTTTATCAACGTCGCCATCATTTCGAAATGGCTCAGTTTTGTCAGTATCCAATTTTGCGATTAAGTTCTTATCATGATCAGCTGTGCTTTCGAGTGGGGTATCTACTGCCCATTCAGCTTTGATCATTTTTTTTGCTTTCATGGCAGGCCATGTCGCATCAGCTAGAACAGCTATTTTATTACCAAACTTTATGACAGCGTTTACACCAGACACCTTTCTAGCTTCTACATCATCAAATGATACTAATTTCTGACCAAATGCAGGCGGTCTCATCACCACAGCATATTGCATGCCTTCTCTTTTTGTGTCTATTCCGAATAGGGCTTTGCCTGTAAGGATATTTTGTAGATCTACATTCTTCTTGTCACTTCCGATGATTTTGAAGTCTGTAATCTTTTTGTGAGGTACATTTTCTGGAATTTCCATTGTCGCAGCTGCAGATGCAACGTCTCCATAGCCTAATTCTTGACCTGCAGGCCCCTTTAGAATTCCATCAGTAGCAATTACTTCTGACGGTTCAATCTCCCATTGTTTTGCAGCAGCATTGATTAACATTTGACGTGCAGTTGCACCAGCATCTCTAAGGGCTTTCCAGCCTTGGCGTATAGATTGACTACCTCCAGCTACTTGCCTTGGAAATTTATCAGTATTTAATCCAGCTTGTTCAACGATTACATTTTCCCAATCTACATCAAGCTCTTCAGCAACGATCATTGGCATAGAAGTTTTAACGTTCTGTCCGATTTCAGGATTCTGAGAAAATATAGTTACGACACCATTATTTCCAATCTTTAAATATGCATTTATATCATACCATTCTGAAGGCATTTCTAGAACTTTTGCAATCTCTTCTGGTTGCTTACAACCTTGTGCTAGCCAAGAAAATCCTAAGATCATACCACCTCCTGCAGCTCCACTGATCTTGAAAAATGTCCGTCTTTTTAGTTTTCTTTTATTTTCCATGACTTAGAGTTTTGAGGCTGATTTTACTGCTTGATTGATTCTTGGGTAAGTTCCACATCGACATATATTGCCATTCATAGCTGAACAGATCTCTTTTTCGCTTGGGCTCTTATTTTCTTTTAGGAATGCTGCTGCAGTCATCATCTGACCTGCTTGACAATACCCACATTGAGGGACATCGTGTTCTTTCCATGCTTTTTGCACAGGATGCGTTCCACTTTCGGATAAGCCTTCGATGGTTGTCACAGGACCACTCACCTTTGATACCGGCACGGAACATGATCTCATAGCTACTCCATCTATATGTACTGTGCATGCTCCACATTCGGCGATACCACATCCATACTTTGTGCCTACAAGATTAAGACTGTCTCGTAACTGTCTCTTATACACATCTCCGAGCCCACGAGACAGGCAGAAATCTCGT
>CAJXUU010000186.1 GCA_913061325.1 uncultured Saprospirales bacterium
GAGATTTCTGCCTGTCTCGTGGGCTCGGAGATGTGTATAAGAGACAGGTACAATGTTTTTGACCAAAGTCTTAAATCTATAGCATCTGAATTTTTAGATCAAAAAAGAAGATTGATCATTAAAGAAGCATTAGCGAATGGACGCGTATTTCCAAATGAGAAGTTTGGGCAATATAAAGAAGCATATCATCAGATGTCTAGACTATCTGAGAAGTATGATGTGGGTATCGATGCAATAGCTTTGCGATTTTGTATAGACAGTATTCCAGTCTACAAGGTATTGAGTGGAGCTACAATCAAAGAACATCTAGACTCAAACCTAAAATCCAATACTTTCGAATTGGAAGAGAGTGATATCAATCTATTAAAATCAATGGCAATAACACCAGATGAATATTGGACTGAGAGAAAACAACTTACCTGGAATTAATTGTTATTAAGATGAAAGAGCAAAATCAAAAGAATATTATACCTGTAGTCAGTGCTGAATTGTATAATCTTAATCCTATTCGATATGAACTTAGGAAGGGGAGCGCCCCAGGAGCACCTCCTTGTCCATATGGTCACCAATTTAAATGGATAGGGTATGATAAAGAGGAGATGAAATATGTTCGTGTGACAAAGTCAGTTTTCAAAAGAATGATCAATCAACTTGATGCTGATATGGTCGCGCTGCATGAGCTAGAGTTTGAAGAAGAATAATATAGATACAAGAAGGTTTTCCTATTTTCGCAGCTGAAGTGAGCTCGATCATTGGTAATCAATAGAGTGTTTTGAATTGATAGACATGACCTATAGAATATCAAATATTAAAATATTTTTATACAGAATAAATAATAAAATAGATGAGTAAAATAAAGAAAGCATACATAGCTGGAGGTTGTTTCTGGGGAATGGAAGATCTATTCAGAGTGAGACCAGGAGTAACAGATACTGAGGTGATTTATATTGGTGGGATCAATGATAACCCAACGTATAGAAATCATCCTGGGCACGCAGAAGGCATCGAAATCACCTATAATACAGAAGTAACATCGTTCAAAAAGATATTAGATTTTTTCTTCAGAATTCATAACCCAACTACTGTGGATCGTCAAGGGAATGATATAGGTTCTAGTTATCGATCCGCTATTTTTATTCAAGATGAAGAAGAAAAGAAAGTGGCTGAAGAAGTGATTGATATCGTAAATAAATCTGGCAGATGGGGAGAAATGGTGGCTACAACACTGGAACCATTTTCTACACCATGGGCGGCTGAAGAATCTCACCAGGACTACTTGGTAAAAAATCCAAATGGATACACATGCCACCATGAACGATTCGGAAGTTTCCTGTAATCCCCCTCTGGAGGGGGCGAAGGGGGTGGACTAGGCAGTGGACTAAGAGGGTAGACTTGCGGCTAGATCTTTCACACACAAATCCCTAACACTTATCACTCATTATCAAAATATTAAAATATATAATTATGAATTTAGTAAAATCACTTTTGAATTTCTTAAAGAAAAAAGATACTCCAGAAGAACAACCATTTCCTTCAGGTGTATGTCCAAATTGTTGGGGAAGGGAAGAATACGGTGGACATTTCTACGAAAGAGTAGTGAAAGAAAATTTAAATGTTAATGATAAGGACCCTAAGGTAGGATGGATTAATGATTATGCAAACAAACATTTAAAAGGAATTGCATTAAAACCGTCAGGAAATGGCGAAGAGATGGTTTGTGAGAAATGTAATATGAGCTACAAACATTCAGATAAGCATACTGATTCTTGATGTTCAGTAAATTGATCAAGTAAAGAATTGGAGGTTACTGGTTCGGTGTTTGATTAAATTGATTATACCTATTATCGTAAAGTAATAAGCATGAAATTCCGAACTAAAATTAATGAAACCATTTTCGTTTCTGAAATTACCCCCGAGCGAGACTACATGTTTGACCAAGACCTAAAAACAGGCTTGAGTATTATCTGGAATACAAAAAGTGAAGCTCATCTGATGATAGATAATGAGGTTGTTATTTTGGAAGAAGATTGTGCTATTTTTCTCACCGAATACCATCAGATAGATGATATTCAGTTTGAGCGGATGAACGTCATACAGTTCAATCGCTCTTTTTATTGTATTGAAGACCATGATCAGGAAACCGGTTGCAAAGGCTTGTTATTTTTTGGTTCTTCCCACATCCCAAAGATTAAAATCCCCAAAGAACGGAAAAGACAATTCCTCATTCTTTGGGAGATTTTTCAAATGGAAATGGAAGAAAGAGATAATTTAAAACTGGAAATGCTCAGGGTATTGCTGAAGCGATTTTTGATATTATTTCTTCGAGTATATAAAAATGAAAACAACAATTTACCTACTGATAATATAAATGTGGGCTTGATTCGGGAGTACAATTTTTTGGTTGAGAAAAATTTTAAAACCTATTCCAAAGTATCTGACTTCGCCAAACTATTACACAAGTCTCCTAAAACGCTATCTAATATTTTTAAAAAATACATTGATAAAACGCCTCTCCAAATTATCAATGACCGCCGAGTGCTGGAAGCCAAGCGACTACTGAAATATACCGATTCCTCTATCTTAGATATTTCAGAAGAACTCAACTTTAAAGACGTGCAATCATTCAGTCATTTTTTCAATGCACGAATCGGAATCCCTCCATCCTCGTTCCGTAATAGTATCTAATCCATAAGGAAAAATAGACAAGTTGCTTGGGACTTTACATTTGCAAAGCAAGGATGTTTATGCTCAATTCCTTGCCAATGATATGTGGGTATGTTTCATGAAAATATTCTCATAAACAAAAGGAGAACGACAAAAGGAGAACAACAAAAGGAAAAATTCGCAAATCATCAGGAAGGATGCCTAAGTAATCAGAAGAGAAACACAGCTACTTTTGTATTATCAATAATAGGAGATAGAGGATGAAAAATAAACAGACAGCAACATTCGGAGGTGGATGCTTTTGGTGTATTGAAGCGGTTATTCAAAGACTCCAAGGTGTTGTGTCCTTAGTTTCTGGTTATGCTGGTGGCGATACTCTCAACCCTAATTACCGGGTAATATGCACTGGTACCACTGGGCACGCCGAAGTAGTTCAGGTCACTTTCGATGCAGATATCATTAGTTATCAAGATTTAATTTCAATTTTCATGACAAATCACGACCCAACTACACTGAACAGGCAAGGGGCTGACAGAGGTACACAGTATCGCTCTATTATTTTATACCATAATAACGAGCAAAAAGCAATTGCAGAAAAGGTTACGACTGATTTGAAAAGTATATTTTCAGATCCAATAGTAACTCAATTGGCGCCGCTTGAAAAATTCTATAAAGCGGAAGATTATCATCATGATTATTACAACAATAATTCATTTGCAGGTTATTGTCGGGGAGTTATCAACCCCAAAATTAAGAAGTTGAAGAAGTACTATGCTAACCGATTAAAAAAGGAACAAATAAATTCATTAATCATAAATTAACAATCATTATAACAATGGAAAAAACAATAGAAAAAAACCTTAAGCACATTTTTGCTTTATTAAAAGAAGCTAAATTTATTGAAGCAATGAATCTGTATCTACATGAGGATGTAGTTTTGAAGGAAGGCAACAGCGAGCCTAAACATGGGAAAGCTCATTGCATAAAATTTGAACAAGATTTTATTGACAACCAATTAGCGGAGTTTGTACGATACGATGTGGGGAATTATGCGGTAAAAGGAAATTATTCTTACTATGATGCAATTATGGAATTAAAACTTAAAGATGGCAGTACTATGTTGTCAGAGCAAGTTGTTGCTACCGAGTGGAAAGACGGAACAATCTTTAGAGAACGATATTATCACGCGTAAATAGAGAATAGAGAAATCAGATAGTTTCTCAAATATAGGAAAGAAGATTCCTCCTTTAGAGGAGTCTTCTTTTTTTCAAGAAATTTTAATTTCCAAAATATATTTTGAATAGTTGATTTTTCAGAAATCATGTATAACTTGGAGCAGTAACTATTTAGAATTATTTCGAATGGTAGTATTGAAAATAGATTACACCCAACACATTGGTAAACTATAATTCTACTAATGATAAAATGAACAATCATGGATAAGAGTAAAATAAAAGCGGCCTTAATCGATCTTGAAGAACACACTATTGAAGAGGCACACATGAATCATGAAGAATTCCTTGCTGGAATTCAGCTCAACCGTGATGAAGTGGTTGATATCGATGACCAATCACATTATAGAGCCAGCATTGAAATTTCGGAAAGTATGGACAAACGACTTCATGAACATGAAGGACACCTCAAAATAATCAATGAGATTTCTTTTGGGCCTACTGATTCAGTGAAGGCAGGAGCTGTAGTCAGTGTGAATGGTCGTTGTTTAATAGTCTCCATACCCAAGTCGAAATTTACAATTGACGGACAGGATTACATCGGGATTTCAACCCTAGCCCCAATATATAAAGAGTTGGAAGGAAAAAAAGCCGGCTATGAATTTACATTTAACGGGCACAACTTCACTATTGATTCAGTTAATTAAATACGTAAAAACAGTTTGGATAACTATAGGCTCAATTTGAGTCAAGTAGACAAGGGGAAATCTTTTACCTGAATGGTCGATCGAACCAAATTTAGGAAATGAAACCAAAATAATTGAAAGTTGTCGGACAGTCTGCTTTTGTGCTTGTTTTAGTATGGGGTGTTCATGGTCAGCAGAAATTTAGAGTATAGTAGGGACATACGCTAATTCAATTTATAATATATACTCAAATACGATTATGCATCAAATGATCATATTCAATAAAAATTTTAAATTTCAATAACAAAACTAATGGATACAATAATTTTTTATGGTGCAGATTGGTGCTCAGATTGTAAAAGAGCTAAAAAATATTTAAAGGAAAATGACATAGAATATGAATATATTGATGTCGATGTAAATCAATCTGCAACCAAACTTGTAGAGACGATAAACAAAGGGAAACGTATTATTCCTACTATTATAATAAATGACCACCCTTACACTAATCCTGATAATGGAGAGCTTGCACGTGTGCTTGGTTTGAATAATGGGACTAGAGTTGTGCTCTATGGTGCAGATTGGTGCCCAGACTGTAGACGTGCGAAAAAATACCTTTCGAGCAATGATGTTAATTATCAGTTCATTGATGTAGATGTGCACGATTGGGCTACTGATAAAGTTATTGAAATCAATAAAGGCAAGCGTATTATTCCTACGATAACGATCAATAATGTTGCCTATTCAAACCCTGATAATGGTATTCTTAAAGATAAACTAGGAATCGGTGAGGAATCAGAGAAAGTGGTTTATGATACTTTAATTGTAGGAGGAGGGGCTGCAGGGCTTACAACTTCTATATATGCCCAAAGAGATAGATTCTCGACTGTGATTCTTGAGAAGAAGGCAATTGGTGGGAATGCCTCATTGACAAAGAGTATAGAAAATTATCCTGGATTTGATTTTATCTCTGGACCTGACCTTATGGATAAAATGGCTAACCAAGCTGAGACTTATGGTGCAAAAATTGATTTAGGAGTAGATGTAAAAGGAATTCATAAAAAAGATGGACTTTTTCATACCCAAACAAACCTTGGCGAATATATGAGTAAATCTGTTGTTTTGGCAGTGGGTTCGACATACAGAAGATTAGAAATTCCTAATGAGGAAGAATTAATTGGCGCAGGTGTTCATTTTTGTGCTACTTGTGATGGAGCATTTTATCGAGATAGAGAAATTCTAGTGATTGGTGGTGGAAATAGTGCACTCGAAGAAGGAATCTTTTTAGCTGGTTTTTGTAAAAAAGTAACCTTCATCAATTGGTCAGATAAATTTACTGGATCTGAAACATACATTGAGAAGTTAGAGTTCATTGATAATATTACTTATCATCATAATCAAGAAAGTAAAGAGTTTACAATCAAAGATGGAGTCTACAATAGCCTTAAAACGAAGAATCGTGTAACAGGAGAGGATAATGAATTCTTTAGCGATGGAGTATTTATATTTATTGGTTTAGTCCCTAATACGGAAATGCTAAAAGGCGTGGTTGATTTAGATGCTAGGGGTTTCATAAAGACAAAAAGGATGGCGGAAACCAGTATAGATGGAGTTTTTGCGGCGGGGGATTGTAGGGAAGGTGCTATTGCGCAAGTTGCGGCAGCAACAGGAGAAGGAGTTCTGGCCAGTTATGGTGTGAAGGCTTTTCTTAAGTGATTGAATCTTTGAATTGTTGAATCTTTGAATTATTAAATGGCTTTATAGCTCTGGGAAAGAGAAGGTATTCGCTTGAGAGATTATTACTAGATTTTTTAAAAATTAAATTAATTGTTATGAAAAAACACTTGGCCTTTCTTTTGCTTTTCCTTTTTGCGGTGAGTTTAAATGCCCAAACGGAAGAAGAGCATCATGATTCTGAAGAAGAATCTGGCATTTATGAATTAATTACTTCTGCAATTTATGCCTATTCTTTTGAACATGAAGAAGGGGCAGCAGGAGCTGAAGTTCATTTAACTTATTGGTTTACTCACAAATGGGGAACGGGATTATCTTTCACTTCAAAATTTGAAGAGGAGGAAACTTTATATGATATAGCCTTGCTTGGAAGTATGAATCCTGCATCTTGGGTGACAATCAATGCAGGACCTAACTTTGGTTTTTCTGGCGAACACCGAGAATTTGAACTCGGCGCTTACGCAGAAGCGGAAATAAATATCAGACCGACTGAATGGTTTCACTTTGGACCTGTTGTTGGAACAGTATTGAGCAAAAACACTGAATTTACAGTAGGGTTTAATCTTGGTTTTGAATTTTAGGGTCTATAACATACTTCTATGATGATGGCAGTACTAAGGTTTCAGTACAAATAGTTGCAACTGAATGGAAAAATGGTAAAATATTCAGAGAACGATATTACCATGCTTAAAATCATTTAGTTATATTTCAATTGAAATCAAAAAGTAATTAGTCTTGTCAAGACAATACGCTATAGAAACAGAAGGCTTGGTTCGCAAGCATCGATCCTTTTAAACCACCCAAGATATATTATCCAAATTGATTAATTCAAAGAAATAAACAGATAAATAATATTAAAATGAAAAACCTATTCACCAAACTAGTATTTGTTCTTTCAATCGTTATGTTGAATGCTTGTGCTGCTAATAAACCATGGTACAAAAATGAAACTGAGAAAAATACTCATCTTGGTCCCGATATAGAAAATATAGACTATGAGCTTTTCTTGGTAGGTGATATAGCCCAGGATGATAAGGACTTTAGTAAGTCAAATATTGTCAACCTAATCAAATCGCAACTTAGACCAGAAATTAAGAATCAAAGTGTGGTATTCTTAGGTAATATACTTGGTAATCAGGAAGTGTTGGATCAGGAAGATGAAAGTAATAAAAAAAGAGAACAAGAAATTCGAGATTGTCTTTCGACACTTAATCAGAATACGGATAAATTATTTTTAATTCCTGGGAACAATGAATGGTTTAATGGAGATGCTCATAATCTAAAATCGATTCAAGATTCAGAGCAATTTATTGAAAATCAAATTGGAGATAAAAATATCTTTGTACCAAGCGGGGGGTGTGGAGAACCTAAAGTAGTTAATTTAACAGATGATTTAGTTCTAGTTTTGATCGATTCTCAATGGATGCTACAAGGAGACGATTCCAGTGAAAGAAGAAGATCGAGTTGCGATGTTGACAACGCACTAGATTTTATTACCACTCTGAACAATACACTTTCTAGAAATAAAAACAAAAATGTCATTATTGCTTCTCATCATCCAGTTTATAGTAATGGCAAAACAGGAGGGAATTACCCATTAAAGAATCATTTGATTCCTTTCCCTATTCTTGGTAGCGTTATAAATGGTGTCAAACAATTGGCAGTGACTCCTCAAAAGATCGGACATCCACAATACGAGGTATACCGATCAGCAATGCAAACTGCTCTATCAAATTTTGAAGGGATAATTAACGCATCCGCTCATGATAAAAATATGCAGTATATCATTAAAAATGATAACCACTATGTCATCGCAGGTAGTGGAGCTGAGGTAGAGTACACTAGAAAAGGTGGATTAGCTGAGTTCGCTGCGATGGAGTTTGGTTTCGCAAAAATCACGCATACTAAAGATTTAGAATTATGGCTTGAATTTTACAAAGAGGATCCTAATGATTCTGATAAGATCATTTCTATATATAGAAAAATGCTCTATAAAAAAGAAAAAATAAATTTTAAAAATGAAGAGATATATAAGGATTTGGCATCATACCCAAAAACGATAAAGACTGTAGCCTCCGAGCAATATTCAAAAGGATTCATTGGAATGGGGTCTGCTTATAGAAAAGAATGGAGTACAGAAGTAACTGCCCCGCTGTTGTTATTGGATGATATAGAAGGAGGATTAAAGCCAGTTCAACAAGGGGGTGGATTCATGACCAAATCATTGAGACTTGAGAATTCTAAAGGTCAGCAATGGGTGGTTCGGACCATCGATAAAGATGTTACTAAGCTTGTTGCCACCGCTTTTAAAAACACCTTTGTACAAAGTTTTTTGCAGGACGGATTTGCTGCAAATCACCCCTACGGGGCATTTGCTATTCCTGAACTTGCCAAAGCGGCAGAGATTTATCATGCTAATCCAAAATATGTATGGTTACCTAATCAAAAGGCACTTGGAGATTATAATACTGAATTTGCTAATAAGTTTTATCTATTCGAAGAGAGACCTGGAGGCAAGATGAAAGGACATGCTGATTATGGTGGTAGTAAATCATCTGTCAGTACGGCTGATCTCATCAAAAAACTGGCAAAGAATAATAAACATCAGGTAGATCAGGAATACGTTTTACGAGCAAGATTGTTTGATTTATTAATTGGTGATTGGGATAGACATGATGATCAATGGAGATGGGGAATATATAAAGACGATAGATATCCAGGAAAGAAAGTTTATCGAGCCATTCCAAGAGATCGTGATCAGGTTTTCTTTAAAAATGATGGCTTCTTAAATTATCTTGCTAGCCGAAAATTCTTCAAGCCAAATTTGAGAAAGTTTGAGGATGATATAGATATGATAGATGGGTTGTCATACATTGCATGCCATTTTGATAGACATTTCTTAAGTGAATTGACACTTGATCAATATAAAAAAGTAGCTAAAGACTTGCAAACAAATATCACAGACTCTGCAATCGATAAAGCATTTTCGCAATGGCCCAAGGAGATATATGAAATTAGTGGAGAGGAGATTAAAAAGAAGCTTAAAAGCAGAAGGGCAAAACTACTTACATATGCTGAGGAATTTTACAAGTATCTATCAAAAGAGGTAACTGCTTTGGGTACAAATGGCGATAATCTATTCGAGATATCCTCATTGTCTAACAATATGCTAGACGTAAAGGTCTATCATCAAAAAGGTGAAGAGAACCACCTCATATGGGCTAGAATTATAGATGGTGCTATAACAGATGAGGTAAGATTATTCGGTCTTAAGGATGACGATACATTTGTTTTCAATGGAATAGAGAAATCAAACATTAAAGTAAGAGTGATTGGAGGTGGTGGGAAGGACCAAGTTGAAAATAATTCACAAGGAATAAATGTGGTGGTCTATGATAAGCCCAATGGAATGAAACTAGATGGCGAGCCAGTCAAATCAAAAATAAAAGATAAGAGGGGAATTAACAGGTATGATAGATTGGATTGGGACATAGATAGATCTTTACATTTTCCAATGATTTCTTTTCAGACTGATGAGGGCATTGGGGTAGGTTATAATTTATGGTGGATCAAGAATGGATTTAGATCAAGTCCATTTAAATCTAGTCACACGCTGAGCCTCAACTACTTTAATTCCAATTCTGCACTAGTTGGAGCCTATAATGGAAAATGGCCTGATGCATTAGGCCAAAACTTGGACTTTGAATTGAGTGTAAGTGGAAAAGGACCAACCTTTTCACAATTTTTCTATGGCATGGGCAATGAGTACCAAGATTTTGAAGAAATATATCCTGACCTTGAGAATTCCTCGTCTCCCTCGTTTCACATTGTAAGAGGAGTAAATATAAATCTTGACCCAAGTATAGTATGGGATTTACGTAATGGTAATACATTGGCATTTAGACCAATCCTGAATTATATTAACCTTAATAAGGATATTAACGATGAAATTAGATTTATTAATTTAATTGAAGCGAATAGAGGAGATGAAGATTTTGAAAGTAAATTCTATAGTGGTATCGGAGTAGGCTTCAAAAGTGAAAGATTGAATAATCCTGTTATCCCGACCAGTGGCTATATTTATGCTTTAAGTGCAGACTATAAGCAGAGCCTATCGGACACTAATTATGCTAATCTAACCTTCAAAACCAACTTAACGGCATATCTCCCTTTTACGGCGACACATTCATTATTGTTAGTAACTCACATTGGTGGACAATATACATTCGGCGATTATGAGTTTTTTCATGCTAATTATCTATCTTCTTTATCTCGATTACGAGGATTTAAAATCAACAGATTTGCAGGCGATGGAATTGTGTATCAGTCTACTGACGTAAGATTGAAATTGACTGAAGGGAAAGGAAAATTCAAATCTGGTTTAGGCTTGTTTGCCTCTTTTGATTATGGACGAGCATTTTTGGAAGACGAAATCAATAATGACTGGCATACAAGTTATGGTGGCGGAGTTTACATTACACCTTTAAACATGCTTGGGTTTAAGATTGGATATTATACAGGGAAAGATGACAGTCAACTAAGCATAGGTGGAGGCTTAACATTTTAAAATAGATTTGATAGATGAGCTGCTAGTAATGATTCCAGTACATCTCAAACAGTCAGGGATTTACTTATTTTTTCTTCTGCGCCGCTTCTATTTTTAATTTTTTATCTAAGAATTGAAACGGCTAGGCACTTTCCGACTGATGTAATAGCAGGTTATGTATTATGGTCTGTTGTTGGTTACCATATTCCTACACGGCATAAAAAAATATTGATTCTGTCTCTTATACACATCTGACGCTGCCGACGAAGAGGATAGTGTAG
>CAJXUU010000187.1 GCA_913061325.1 uncultured Saprospirales bacterium
CACTATCCTCTTCGTCGGCAGCGTCAGATGTGTATAAGAGACAGATTCCGCAAGGATTGCAGATGCTTTATAAGCAAATAGTACTTTTAAACTTTATGAGATTCAATAATAAATAAAGTTTAACAACTAATTATTTATCTTTTATATGATCTAAATCATACCCAACAATAATTCTCATCAGATTAAGAACGAGCAAGAACTTAGATATTTGGGTATCAAACCAAATAATATAAATCTTAAACTAAAGCTCTTCTCAATGAATTCCATAATTCGAATACTGATTCCTTTTGACTTTGGCCAAGTAGCTCAAAGTGCCTTAAAATTTACATTAAACTTTTGTGCTGACAATGATCGCACTGAAATTCTACTGTGTTATGTAGCGAACTCAAATAATTATGAAGCCAAGCGCGAAGAAATGGACGCTTTTATATCAAATGGATCTTTTCCGGGATATGTGGCAGTATATGGCTCAGTAATTCAAGGAGAGTTTGTTGACACTTTGTTGAAAGAACAAATAGAGTTCCAAGCTAACATGATGATTATGGGAACAAAAGGAGCTAAGGATACTTCAGGAAAAGCTTTAAGTAATTCGAGCATAATGACACTCGAAGCTCATTGTCCTGTCCTCGTCATTCCAGTGAATTATGAAGATTTCAAAATTGAAAAAATAACACTTGCTATAGGAAGCAACAAAATAGATGATCCTTCGGTATTGAGTACTTTGTTAGTTATTGCAAGACAGTATGATGCGAAAATTCACGTTCTCACCGTATATGAAGAAGATGATGAATCCTTCTATCTAGAATCACAAAATGAAGCGATCTTAAAATACTATTTTGAAAAATACTATTCACACAATTCTTCAACACGAAGTAGCAAAATCGCTGAAAGTATCATGGAATACGATAAAGCACATGGTGTAGATATGTTGGCAATTATCCCTCGAAATCATGCAAAACGATCTGCACCGTCTGAAGGCAGTTTGACTAAGTTTTTGACTTTAAAAACGGACATTCCTTTACTTACAATGAATAAATAGATTAATAAAACTTGAAAACAAGACTCGAAATGAATAAAATGGATACGGATAGAAATCTGGATAAATATGGATTAATAGATGTCAAACCACAGTGGAATATATCACCTCAAAAGCTTCAGCAAAAAACGATTGACGAAGGAATGGGCAAGGAAACAGCTAATGGAACTTTGGCTGTAAATACTGGTAAATTTACTGGTAGATCTCCAAAAGACAGATTTATCGTCAAAGATGATTATACTAAAGATGCAGTATGGTGGGGCAATATCAATAAACCAATAGATCCTAGTCACTTTGATGTATTGTATAATAATGTATCCTCATACATCTCGGGCAAAGAAGTATATGTCAGAGATTCTTATGTTTGTGCCGACCCCGAATACAGACTAAATGTGAGAACTATTACAGAATATCCATGGTCTAGCATGTTTGTTTCTAATATGTTTTTAAGGTGCAGTGAAGAGGAACTAGAGCATTTCCAAGAAGACTGGTTAGTGCTATGTGTGCCTAGTTATGTATGCCCAGACCCAGAAAATAACGGTCTCAGACAAGGCAATTTTTCCATTATCAATTTCACTAAAAAGATAGCTTTAGTAGGTGGTTCTGCATATACTGGAGAAATCAAGAAAGGAATATTTTCTGCATTAAATATGATTCTACCAACAGAAAGAAATGTATTGCCGATGCATTGTTCTGCCAATGTTGGTGCTAAAGGTGACACAGCTGTTTTCTTTGGGCTTTCCGGAACTGGAAAAACCACCTTATCAGCGGATCCTGAAAGAAAACTCATAGGCGATGATGAGCATGGCTGGACAGCTGAAAATACAATATTCAACTTCGAAGGTGGCTGTTATGCCAAGGCAATAGATTTATCAGAAGAAAAAGAGCCAGATATATTCAGAGCTATAAAACCAGGTGCATTACTAGAGAATGTAGTATTTAAAGAAGGTACTAAAGATATTGATTTCGCAGATGATAGCATTACACAAAATACGAGAGTAAGTTATCCAATACATCATATAGATAATATCCAGAAACCTAGTTATGCAGGGAACCCTACAAATATATTCTTCCTGACTTGTGATGCTTTTGGAGTACTGCCTCCGATATCGAAGCTAACTCCTGGACAAGCAGCTTATCACTTTATTTCAGGATACACAGCTAAAGTAGCTGGAACAGAAGAAGGAATCAGCGAGCCAGTTCCATCATTCTCTGCTTGTTTTGGGGCACCATTTATGCCTCTGCACCCTACCGTTTATGCAGAAATGCTTAGCAAAAAAATGAAAGATACGGGTACTAATATCTGGCTGATAAATACAGGTTGGAGCGGTGGACCATATGGCGTAGGATCTCGCATAAAATTGAAATACACTAGAAGAATGATAACCGCTGCCATGAATGGAGAACTCGACAATGTGGAATATTCTCAACATCCGATACTTGGACTTTTCATGCCTAAATATTGCCCTGAAGTACCTATTGAATTACTAGACCCTATCAATACTTGGTTGCAAAAAGGAGAATACATTAAAAAATCGATTCGATTAGCGCATTCATTCCACCTCAACTTCGAAAAATTTGAAGATCAGGCCTCGAAAGCAATCAAAGAAGGAGGGCCTCTCATCGAAGAACATCATTCAATGGAATACGATGTATGAAGATCATCAAATTGGTCTTAAGTAGTAAATTCAAATAGAAATAGAAATCAGGAATCAATGAGCACCCATATAGAGGCAAAAAAAGGAGATATTGCAGAGATCGTTTTACTACCTGGAGATCCAATGAGAGCCAAATGGATTGCTGAAAACTTCTTAGATAATCCAATCCTTTATAATGATGTAAGGGGGATGTATGGATATACAGGTGGCTATAATGGTCATCGTATATCCGTACAAGGTACAGGAATGGGAGTGCCATCCACATTGATATATTGTCATGAATTGATCAATGATTATGGAGCAAAAAAACTGATCCGAGTAGGTTCGGCAGGCTCCTACCAAGCCCATGTAAATCTGAGAGATATAGTCATAGCCATGGCCGCCTCATCAACCAATGGAATCAATAATACTCGATTTATAAATTCTGATTTCAGTCCAACAGCTGATTTTAATCTTTTTAGAAAGGCAATATTATATGCACAAGAGCAAAACATACAGATCAAGGCAGGCAATATATTGACCACAGACGAATTCTACGAAGACAACTTTGATGATTATAAACATTGGGCTGCATATGGCGTGCTTGCAGTAGAAATGGAAGCTGCAGGCTTATATACTATCGCTTCCAAATTTGGAGTTCAAGCACTTACTGTATTAACGATAAGTGATTCTTTGGTTACCGGAGAAAAACTGTCTTCAGATGAAAGGGAGTCTTCTTTTGAAACTATGATAGACTTGGCTCTTAACGTATCTATAAAATAGTATACCTTAGCAGTTTATGATTGGAATCAACCAGTCTTATGATTTAAATCATTCTTAGCAAAATAAGGAATAGTTTTCTTTGTAGAGATAAAATTTAGAGCTATGAGATACTATTTATCTTTCCTTTTCACACTTAGCATTGTACTAATTTCTTGTGAAGAAAAAGAGTCGGGAATAAAGCCTGTATATCGAGATATCACAGAAGCTGTATATAGCACAGTAACAGTCAAACCAAACGAAATATACACTGTATTTTCTTCTGTAAACGGGATCTTAGAAACTAGCAATCTAGAAGAAGGAAAGATTGTCAAGAAGGGCGAAATCTTGGTAAAAATAAAAAACCAACAGAGTAAGATCAACAGTAGCAATGCCAAATTAAACTATGAGATAGTAAAACAAAATTACGAAGGTGATGCTACTATTCTCCAGGAGATAAGAGAGAAAATAAATTCCGCTGAGATCAAGCTCGGTGTTGATTCGCTCAACTTTGTCCGTCAAGAAAGGCTTTGGGGTCAAAATATAGGTTCTCTCCAATCATTTGAATCGATGAAATTGAAGTACGAAGTAACAGCAAACGAAGTAAAGTCTCTCAACAATCAATACAGACGTACACAAAACGAACTTCAAAAAAAAGTACAACAAGCTAAAAACAGCTATCAAATCAGCAATATAAATCAAGAGGATTTTACTGTTAAAAGTAAGTTAGCCGGCACCATATATCAGGTGTTTAAAGAAAAAGGAGAATCAATAAATACTCAATCCCCTATAGCTATTGTAGGGAGTTCAGATTCATTTTTATTATATCTTATGATAGATGAAGTGGACATCACTAAAGTATATGAAGGGCAACTAATCGAAATCGTTCTAGACGCCTATTCTGATCAAACATTCAAAGCAAGATTAGCGCAAATAAATCCTACCAAAGATGAAATCACTCATACATTCACAGTAGAGGCACAATTTGTAGAATCTCCTTCTCGATTATTTAATGGACTAAGTGGTGAAGCCAATATTATCATCTCTACAAAACAAAACATACTTACTCTTCCCTCTCAATATATTAATGAAGATAAAAAAGTGAATACTGACAATGGCTTAGTCTCTGTCGAAATTGGAATGAAAAACCTTAAGTACACTGAAATAATAAGTGGTATAGATACTTCATCAATCATCTATCAACTAGAGCCATAATGAACTATTCCATATTATTGTACATCGCGCGGACTCATATCTTCACAAGGGCCAAACAATCAGCCATAGCAGGCCTCGGAGTTACATTTGGAATAGCAACTTTCATCATATTGGTTTCATTTATGACAGGTTTGAATGGTCTATTAGACGGATTGATCCTAGATAGAACTCCACATATTCACTTGTTCAATGAAATAGTCCCCTCTGAACGTCAACCAATAGATCTCAGTACTGATGAGGATAATTGGAATATTATTAGATCAGTAAAGCCAAAACAAAAACAAAGTCGAATTCATAATGCATTACCGATACTCAAGATCCTGGAGCAAGACGAAACAGTTTTAGGAGCTACTGCACAAGTAGCTACTCAAGCATTCTATACGGCAGGCTCCATCAATCTAAACGGAATGGTGAGTGGTGTAAATATATTAGAAGAATCAAGGCTTTTCAATATTGGTAATTACATCATTGAAGGAAATATTTATGATCTTCATAATAATGATAATGCCATAATAGTTGGTGCCGGAGTTTCTAAAAAAATGAGTCTTGAATTAGGCGATAAGATCCAACTTGTAAGTCCAAAAGGTAACAGGGTCATACTCAAAGTAGTAGGTATCTACCAAAGTGGACTTGCAGAAATTGACAATATACAAAGCTATGTAAACCTCAAAACGGCTCAACGAATCATGGGTGAAGGGAATAACTATATCACTGATATTAATCTCAAACTACACGATATAAATAAGGCATTTGCTATGTCCAAGGACCTCGAGCGCATGTACAACATCACAGCGATTGATATAGGTACAGCCAATGCTCAATTTGATACAGGAACAGCAATTAGGAACATCATTACATATGCAGTTTCCATCACTTTATTGATAGTGGCTGGTTTTGGTATTTATAATATTTTGAACATGTTCATATACGAGAAAATGAACGATATAGCAATACTGAAGGCTACTGGCTTTTCTGGAAATGATGTAATGTTTATATTCGTGAGTCAAGCATTGATTATAGGTCTGATAGGCGGTGGGCTAGGTTTACTCGTAGGATATCTGCTTTCAGTATTAATAGATAACCTTCCCTTCGTTACAGATGCGTTACCAACTATTAAAACCTATCCAGTAAATTTCAGTCCAACCTATTATATAATAGGGATTGTTTTTGCCATGGTTTCAACTTTTCTTGCTGGATTTTTACCCGCAAAAAAAGCCAAAAATATAGATCCTGTAGAAATATTAAGAGGTCAATAGATATGGAGAGAACATCAGTAATTAGAGCAGATAAAATAAACAAAATATTCACCGATCCTGTGGATTATCATGTATTGAAAGATATTAGTTTTGATGTAAAAAGAGGTGAATTTGTCTCTATCATGGGTAAATCAGGATGCGGAAAATCTACTTTACTTTATATTCTATCAACCATGGATACTGACTACTCTGGTCAATTATTCCTAAACGATCAATTGATCACTGGCAATGACAATGTACAGTTAGCACACTTAAGGAACCAAAGCATCGGTTTCGTGTTTCAGTTTCACTATTTACTTCCAGAATTCTCAGTTCTAGAGAATGTAATGCTGCCTGCCAAAAAGCTATCTGCAAAATCCTCTCAGGAGATAGAGCATGATGCCATTGAGACTTTGAGAATGTTGAATATTGATCATATCGCGAAAAATAAATGCTATAGAATATCAGGCGGAGAGAAACAAAGAGTTGCTATAGCGAGAGCACTTATAAATAAACCGAGTATCATCATGGGTGATGAGCCAACAGGAAATCTTGATAGTAAAAATGCGCATAACGTTTTGGACATTTTCAAAGAATTGGCATCTGAGAAGGGTCTTACACTACTTGTTGTAACTCACGATAAAGATTTCGCTGATAGGACAGACAGAATTATTACAATGGGTGATGGTAAGATCTTGGATGAAGGATTTTAGGGTACATGAAATTAGAATTTATGAAAATAGAGATAAAATCACATGACAAATCATAATGTAACCCTTGTTATCGTTTTTACTCTTTACGCATCTATATTTGTATCAATTAATAATTATTGCCAATGAATGTATTCAGTAGTATCTGGAATTATAAATGTCCTAAATGTAGAAAAGGTGATCTTTTTGTTAAGCCTTTTAAAATTAGTGACCCACTCAATATGAATGAAAAATGTTCTCATTGCGAACAAAGATTTGAACCAGAACCAGGTTATTTTTTTGGAGCTATGTTCATCTCATATGGTTGGACCGTATGGACGATCTTAGCCATTGTTGGTTTTTGCATGCTTGTCTTGTACTGGACCGTAGAAAGTTCATTTATATTGGTGATTTTCATCTCTGCCCTATCCTATTTCTTTATAATGAGAATTTCAAGATCTATGTATATACATTTGGACATGAGGTATGATAGGGAGCTAGCATCAAAAGAATAAAAGTTTTATCCCTCTCATATAAAAGTGTCCAAAAAATAAAAGGATAATATTGTAAATTGGGTTATATATAGTAATTAATATGCCCTTATATTTTTAATAAACTTATTAACAATAAATGGATTTCAGACCTTTTGATATCAAATGTTATAATAAATTACATCAGAGATTCGAATTCTTATTTGAGCCAGAACTGATTAATGAAATGTGTAAATATGGTAACTTAAGAGTATATAAACCTGATGATGAGATAATTGATATAGGAATGGTTATTTCCCATATGCCGTTGGTTATTTCAGGATCCATCAAGGTCATGACAGAAGATAAGGACGGTGATGAACTTCTACTGTATTATTTAGAGCTTGGTGATACTTGTGCTGTAACACTTAATTGTTGTACTAAAAAAGCAAAATCTACAATAAGAGCTATTACAGAAACAGATGCCGAATTACTTTTTGTCCCAGTCGAGAAGATGGAGGAGTGGATGATAAAGTATAAATCATGGAGAAATTACGTTTTGGATAGTTATAATGTTCGACTGAATGAAATGGTATCGGCAATTGATAATATTGTCTTCAATAGTATGGAAGAGCGTTTAACAAAATACATTAATGACAAAGCATGGATTGCAAAGAGTGCTACTCTGCATTTAACGCATCAAGACATTGCAAATGATCTTCATTCATCTAGAGTAGTAGTCTCTCGGCTTATGAAAAAACTTGAAAAAAGTGGTGTTATCAGGCAGCACAGAAATAAAGTTGTTGTGCTTGCTTTCGAAAATGTAAAGTGACTATTTATTTGAATACGATATATAGATCAATCAGGATGTCAAAACAAAGATGTTCTAATTCTTATCATAAATTTTTCAAAACATATGGACCTAATATTAGGATATTTTGGAGCATTAATAGTTGGTATTACGCTAGGTTTACTTGGTGGTGGTGGATCTATCTTGACTGTGCCAATTTTGGTTTACCTACTAGCACTAAATCCTGTTACCGCTACAGCATATTCTCTATTTGTGGTGGGAACAACATCCTTGGTTGGCAGTTTTCGGAACCTCTCGAAAGGAATGGTAGATGTAAAAGTTGCTGTCGTATTTGCGATACCTGCATTTATTGCGGTTTACCTTACTCGTCGATATTTGGTGCCAGCTATTCCTGAAGTAATATTAACATTAGACAATTTTATATTGACCAAAGATCTTGCGATCATGTTATTCTTTGCTATTATCATGCTTCTCGCATCGATTTCTATGATCAGAGGCAGAAAATCAGACAAGCAAGAAAAAAAGACATTGACACTAAACATCCCTTTGATTATTCTAGAAGGCACAGTGGTAGGTATCCTTACTGGAATCGTCGGAGCAGGAGGTGGCTTCCTAATCATACCCGCTCTCGTCTTATTTGCAAATCTACCAATGAAACGCGCCGTTGCCACATCACTAGCTATTATAGCTGCCAAATCCCTCATTGGATTCATCGGAGATGTGCAGAATTTGGAAATCGATTGGACATTTTTATTAACCTTTACAGGCATATCTATTATAGGAATATTCATTGGAATCTACCTCAATAAATTTATAAATGAAAAACCACTCAAAAAGGCTTTTGGCTGGTTTGTATTATTAATGGGACTTTATATTATAGTTAAAGAAATGTTCCTTTAACCTACTTCAATCTATAGTGTAACAAAGGTTACTTTGGTTATGATATAAGTGCCTTAAATTTGAAAAATAAAACACAATACAACATATCATGAAAATAGAACAAATATATACAGGATGTTTAGCCCAGGGTGCTTACTATATCGAAAGTAATGGTGAAGTCGCTATAATTGATCCGCTTAGGGAAGTTCAATCCTACATAGATAGAGCTACAAAAGCTAATGCTAAAATTAAATATATATTCGAAACTCATTTTCATGCAGACTTTGTAAGTGGACACGTTACTCTAGCCGAGAAGACTGGAGCGGACATCATTTATGGTCCAAATGCGAGTACTAGTTTCAAATCCACTATTGCTACAGATGGTCAAATATTCAAGTTGGGAAATATCACGATTACCGCACTTCATACTCCAGGGCATACTATGGAAAGTACAACTTACCTATTGAAAGATGAAAATGGTGTAGATCATGCAATTTTCTCTGGTGACACCTTATTCTTGGGAGATGTGGGCAGACCAGATCTTGCTCAAAAAATGGGTTCACTTACTTTGGAAGACTTAGCTGGATTTCTATTCGATAGTTTAAGGACTAAGATAATGCCTCTTGCGGATGATGTAATCGTATATCCAGCACATGGTGCAGGTTCTGCCTGCGGAAAGAATATGATGAAAGAAACAGTTGATACCTTAGGCAATCAAAAAAGCATGAATTATGCGCTGAGAGCTGATATGACTAAAGAGGAGTTCATCAAAGAAGTAACAGACGGGCTGCTGCCTCCACCAGCCTACTTCCCTTTAAATGTAAAATTGAATAAAGAAGGCTATCAATCCATAGACAAGGTTTTGGCCAAAGGACAACATGCCCTCAGTCCTAGAGAATTCGAAGCAGCAGCTAATGAAACTGGTGCTGTCGTTTTAGATGTACGTCATGAAACAGAATTCGTAAAGGCTCACGTACCTAGATCTATTTTCATAGGCTTAGACGGCGACTTTGCTCCTTGGGTAGGAGGCCTCATCAAGGATATCAACCAAGAGATACTTTTGGTCGTATCAAAGGATAGATTGAAAGAAGCGATAACAAGGTTAGCAAGAGTTGGTTTTGATAATGTGATCGGCTATCTAGATGGAAACATAGATGCTTGGATCGCAAAAGGAAAAAACACGGACAGCATCAAATCTATTTCTGTATCTAAATTTAAATCAATTATTGATAAGAACCCTGAAAGTAATATAATAGACGTTAGAAAAAAATCGGAATATCTATCTGAGCATGTAAAGTTAGCTGAGAACTTCCCATTATCTGAAATCAATAATCACTTAGCTCAACTTCCGCAGGATGGAGATTTTTTCATACACTGTGCAGGTGGATATAGATCAGTAATAGCTAGTTCTATCCTAAAATCTAGAGGTATTCATAACATGGTAGATGTTGCTAGAGGATTCGATTCAATTAAAAAAGTGGATATCAAAACTTCTGATTTTGTTTGCCCTACATCACTCAAATAATCTACTAATTAGAGATTGCAATGATAATTTCAAATTTCGAGCGTTTTCTTTTAATTACACGTTAATTCTAATTTCATTGCACAATGAATGTAGATCACTGGCAAAATATATACACCTCCAAAAATGACGATCAAGTCAGTTGGACGGAACCCTATCCGCGCATAGCTATTGATTACATTACCTCTTTAGATCTCCCTTTAACAGCTAATATTATTGATGTTGGTGGTGGCACTGGAAAGTTTGTTGATGCCTTACTCGATTTAGGTTATGTAAATATAACTGTTCTTGACATCTCTGAAGCTGCGTTAGCAAAATCAAAAGCTAGATTAGGAGACAGAGCTGCAAAGGTCACTTGGATAATTGCTGACATTACAACGTTCTCCACTGATAATACTTATGACTTTTGGTATGATCGTGCAGTTTTCCATTTCCTGACCAAAGAAGATGATATTTTATCTTATGTTAACAGAGTAAATAAATATGTAACTGAAGCAGGTAATTTCCTACTAGGTACTTTTTCAAAAAATGGCCCATTAAAATGTAGCGGTCTTGTAATTAGTCAATACTCCGCTGAAGAGTTACAAGAAACATTTAGTCCTACATTCGAACTGACCCAGAGTTTCAAACATATCCATACTACCCCATTCGATACTACCCAAGAGTTTCAATCTGTCTCTTATACACATCTCCGAGCCCACGAGACAGGCAGAAATCT
>CAJXUU010000188.1 GCA_913061325.1 uncultured Saprospirales bacterium
GAGATTTCTGCCTGTCTCGTGGGCTCGGAGATGTGTATAAGAGACAGGTTTTTGTCAGTCTATTCATTTTTTCTAATTGGTGGTAACGGCCGATGATAACGAGAGTCTGACCAAAGGGAAGATTCTCTGTTATCTAATGTTATAGGTAGTGTATTTTCAATCTATTATTTCTTCTCTTCGCACTTGTATTGTTTTGTTATTCTCAAACTCAATATTTAGGTAATAGTATTTCAAACCGAATCCCCATCCTCTACTGCCCATATTATATCTCCAATTTGATAACGTATCAGTTTCTATGCGAATATCACCATTTGGCTTGCCTAACTCAGTTGCAATTTGGTTTTTCGATTTGTTAATTAATATTTTGCGTTCTATCAAATCTTCTGACATCTGATGTCTATCTTGAAGATTCTCTTGCCAACTATTAGTTTCAAATTTTCGATTTGGGTGATATTCGTACATTATAAGGTTGAAAAATAGTATAAATATTACTTTGGCAATTATTGGTGCAAGACAGACGGCTAAAAATCCACTTATTACATCTTTTGCAGTTTTCAGATTTGGAAATAGTCGCCCAATTATTTTCCTGAGAACTAGAAAAACAACGGTTCCAATAATTACATAAACTATATATATCATTTAATTTTCTTTACTATTCTCTACCCTTCATTACCTATAACGCCCCAGATAAGCGTAGTAAATTTCTAACAAATAGAACTAAAGATTATGGACATCACAAACTTCAATAACTTCACAAAAGCTGAATACGTAGAAAATTTATTACGTTTATCTATTGTTAGCTACTGCGATTTGATTAACGAAGAAGTTTATTACAGTAGACCTGTATATGGTAAGCATAAAGTTTTATTGTGGGATGAAAATTGTGGAGAATACTTAATATCTATTGATGGACACGAATTTTGGACTAATCCATTTCGCCTCCATCGTTGTTGCTAACTAGTGTATATGTTCACCTCACTATCCAACTTCCACATATATCAGTTATGTGAATAACAAGTATCAACTGATAATCAATAAATTACACAAAACTCTAATTTAATTAGTTATCCGTGTTTAAACGAGTATTATCTGTATATAAACGGGTATACTTGGTTTACTTTATTATTGATCCTAATTGTAACTAGTGCCAAAATACGAATATTAGCCACAATGAAATAACATAATACCCAAAAACGAAAAAAAGATCCAATCAACTAAGACTGGATCTCTTATATATATTTTAATCGAAGATTATCTAAGCCGAAAAGCTAGATCCACATCCACAACTTTCATCAGCATTCGGATTACTAAAAGTAAAGCCTCTATTGTTTAATCCTTCTAGCCAATCTATCTCCATACCTAATAGGTACATAGAGTGAGCCTTTTCCATAAACACTTTTAGTCCTTTCACTTCGAATTGTTGATCCTTATCCTTCTGAACATCAAATCCTAAGATGTAAGAGAAGCCAGAACATCCGCCTCCTTTCACCCCTACCCTTAGACCGTAATCTGCAGGAACTTTTTGCTCCCCCATGATCCGTTTAAGTTGAGTAACTGCGCTATCACTTAATATTATCGGAGTTGTTATCGTTTCTACCATGTTATTTCATTTGAATCACAAAAATATTACATACTTATCACAGTACGTACGATAATACAATGTTTCTTACAAAATAGTTTAAATTATTGGCTAAATAATTTCAAAATCAATACTAAAAGACAATTATTCAGATTCTCATTGTTCCTTATTTGCCTGAAAATCCATTTAAATTTTGCCCTACAAATCCATGGGGAAATTCCTCAATTCCTGGAAAACCAAGCCTGATCTCTCTTCCATCTTCTGGGATGTAAGCTGTCCCAAAGATATAATCCCAAATCGCCAATGTAAGTCCAAAATTCACTCCTGAACGTCTATCTTCTGGAAGATTATATGAATGATGCCATATATGCATTTCTGGACTATTGAAAAACTTTTTCATTATTGGACTAAGCACAAACACGCCTATCAAAATGAATAAAACAACAACTCCAAGGCTCATAATAAGTGTAGGATCAGACAATAAATGAATATCTGCAAGTCCAAATCCAGCAATTATTCCTAGTAAACCACCAAATATTCCCCCTGTAATTTTGCTATCTATTGATATATTTGCGTGGTTATAGTGGCCCCATGCAAGTGTAAAAATATGAATGATGAAAAAATCATGTAACCCTATTCCTAACAATGCCAATGGAATATATTCTAATGTTCTATATACTATATTCTCCATCCAATGATAACGTAGGTGTGCTGCGAATCCCATTTCCTCTACAGAGTGATGTACTTTGTGAAATTCCCATAATCTATCTGACTTATGCAAAAGTCTATGCACCCACCATTGGACAAAGTCTCTAATAAAAAATCCAGTTATCAGTATTGCCCATATCGGCCAATTGTTCATTGGATTCATAGCTTGTAAGTCAAATCCACCAAAAATACCCATTATTCCATTGTTGAATAAATTGACTACGACATCCGACGCTGCATTGTAAATGATTAAGCTAAACAGGAAGAAATTAAAAAACATATAAAATACATCCAACCAAAAGTCTTTTCTCAATACCGGTTGTTTTTTTCGCCAAGGAATTACAACCTCTAGAACTAGAAAAAACAATGATACAAGAATCAACCAGTAGAAGTAAGAATTCCAGGTAGGATGTGTGATGTCATTCCATAAGTACCCAGCGTATCCTTTATATCCATTTATAAATATGTCAATATAACTTTGCATGCTTCAATTTTTAATTGATGAATAGAAGTAATTACAAATATAATCAACGGTTTAGAGAGATAAGTAACTTTGGTTACATTTATGGTTTTGAAATTCTAATTTTCATTCATTAATGGAGAACTCTTATTGCAATCTATGCAAGGATAAGGACAGTAATAACGTGCACAAAGTGTATCATGATACTCAATATGGGTACCCTATTCATGATGATAATGAATTATTTGGAAGATTAATACTTGAAATCAATCAGGCTGGCTTATCTTGGGAAACAATACTAAACAAACAAGAGAATTTCATAAAAGCATATAGCCAATTCGACATTAAGAAGGTAGCCGCCTATACTGAAGTAGATAGAGAAAGACTACTATCTGATGCCGGAATTATAAGAAACAAACTTAAAGTCAATGCAGCTATTCACAATGCTAACATGATCATTGAGCTACAAAAAGAACATGGATCATTTCAAAATTGGCTGGATAAAACACATCCATTGACAAAAGATGAATGGGTAAAATTATTTAAAAAAACCTTCAAATTTACGGGTGGAGAAATTACAAATGAATTCTTGATGAGCTCTGGATATTTACCAGGAGCACATTCTGAGGATTGCCCGATTCATCACAAAATAATTAAGTTTAATCCAAAATTTCTACAACCTTAGATACAAGTTGCAATACACTTTATGAAAGAAATACGATCAATCATATCAAAATACGAACAGTTCAAAAAGACAGGTACTAAGATGGCCCTAGCTACTGTAGTTAATGTAGAATACTCATCGTATAGAAGGTCAGGTGCACGTATGCTCATCACTGAAGATGGGAATTGGGTAGGTGGTATTAGTGGAGGTTGCTTAGAAGGTGACACGCTTAAAAAAGCGATGTATGCTATTCATAAAAATGAAGCTGTAAAGGTTACTTATGACACTAGAGATGATGATCCAAATCAAATAGGTATTGGTCTAGGTTGCAATGGACTGATAGATGTCCTCATTGTTCCCATTTCTAACGAAGAAAATAATCCTATAGAAATACTGAAACAAATAGTAGATCGTAGAAAACCGAGTATCTTAATAACTAGTCTTAAAAATGGTGATACTGAAGACTTTACTCACAAAAAGAGTAATAACCCTCAACTAAATGAAGAAATCAATAAGGTAGAAACAAATGCTCAATCTCGAAAAATAGAAATTGACAACGGTTACTTTGTTGAATATCTACCACCAGAGATCACACTATTTGTGTTTGGTAAAAATTATGATGTCATTCCTCTTGCTCAAATCGCAAGTGATATCGGTTGGAAGATCAAAGTAATAGCTAATCCTCTAAAAGTAACAAAGCAGATATTTGATCTTGCTGATGAAATTATCCATCCCTCTAAAAACACCATGGCAGTAGATGATTATTCTGTAGCACTTCTCATGTCACATGATTATAAAACAGACAAAGAAAATCTAACAAAATTGCAAACTTATAATCTCAAATACATTGGCTTATTAGGACCAAAAAGTAGGAAAGAGAAAATGCTGAATGAACTACAAAATGAAAGCATAACCATTAGGCATGATAATATATATGGCCCTATGGGAATAGATACTGGAGCTACTACACCTGAGGAAATTGCTATTTCTATTGTTGCTGAAATCAGGGCTTGTTTTTCTAATCGAGATGGAGGTAGGTTAAGAGATCGAGAAAAAAGTATTCATATTTAAAACCTTATTTATCTTACTCGTCATTTCGTAATTTTTACAACATATTGCCTTCCTTCGGCTTCGATTATTAAATAGTAAACGCCTCTATCCAACATCTCAAGACCATTAATAAATATTCGACCGTTTTGAAGTTTAACATCATACGATTTAATCAACTGTGCGTTCAAATTATAAAGCTTAACATTGGCATCTGACGTTATCCCCTCTAATTCTGCGATCTCGATTGTCATTTGATCTTTGAATGGAGACGGAAATACTTTTAAACCACCGTTATTAACTGTAGGAATCACTTCATCGACTTCAGTAGTTCCAGTTCCATCATCAAAGCTTGAAAATTCAATAGCAATAACTCCATAACAGGTACTCAGTGAATCTATTAAACTTGAAATAGAATCTTGTTCAAAAGATGTTTCTGTCAAATAGTAATCTAGTCCTAGCACATCTAATTTCTGCTTTGCCCATATTTTTGGTAGAAATGAGAGGTTATTGTTTGTTGTATCAGAAAGAGAAACTTGAAAGTTATAAGTGACTGGCACATTAAATGCTTTTCCTTCAAGTGTTATGCTTAAATCTTCAATCTCATCATACCTCCCTGATAATATTAGCTGCTGTCCTTTGTATAGGTTAGGATATGGATATGGATAGATCTCCTTTATAATGTCAGGCTCTATCGTTATCGTCGTACTTAGCAAAACAGGATTGTTAACACTCAAGAAAAACTTAACTAAATCACTTTCTAAGTTTTCAGGATCAACAAATTGTACAAGACCATTATTTTCTCTAGCCAATAATGTAAGTAGTGCTTGGTCTAATGAAGCTCCAATTCCTAAAGTAAACAAGAACACTTCTGTCTCTGTGCTTGAAATCTCAGATGATACAAGTTCCAAAATTTTCTTTGTATCCTTTTCCCCTGCGGTAGCTTGACCATCAGTACAAAAAATGATTATATTAGCTTTATCTTCTTCGGTAGCCGAAAACTGATTTATTGCTGAGATAAGAGTTTCTGAAATATTCGTTGAGCCACTGGCACTTATTGCATCTATATATGCTAAAGCAGCAGATTCATTTTCAACATTGTATTCCACTAAGTCATTGGCAAAACTTGTGACGCTAGAACTAAAATCAATGATATTAAAGTAATCCCCTAGATTTAGATTTTTGACGATATAGGTAGCTGCATCCTTGGCTTGTACTATTTTCTCACCAGACATACTCCCTGATCTATCAATAATTAGAGAGAAATTTTTCTCTATTACATCCGTATTCACATTGGATTCTGGTTCGATAATAAATGTAAAATATCCACTTCCTGTATCATCGCAGGAAAATATGCTATCCGCTATATAAGTACTTAGACTATTAATCCCCAGTGCATCCGAGCTCAATTCATAATCTATTTGATAGTCAAAATCTCCTACCTGTTCATCCATAATAAAAGAAAGAGTAGTGATATTGTCATCCTCAGTAAGGTCATAACCAAGACCTAACAATTCTATATTTAGAACCTCTTTTTCTGATTCTAGAATAAATTCTAAAGATTGTTTTACTACAGTTTCATTTTGAATAGCGCTAAAATCATTCTTTTGGAAATAGCTTACTTCTCCATTAAAATATGGAAGTAATTCAACAAATGTCAACTCTATAGTAATCAATGAATCATCCAGGATTGTATCCTGAGGAGAGAAGAAAAAAGGAAAATCTCCAAGGTAATTCCTTAAGGCTTGATCAACAGCCCCCCCTCCTGTTCCTGAAGGTATAGAATTATCCTGGGCTTCTGAGTTAACAATGGCAGTTTTCCATACTCCATTGTACTTCCACCTTAAGCTTGTAGGATTAGCATTTTGATTAAGAGGAAAACCGTACTTGATATTAACTCCCGATCCTGTTGTGTTTTTGAAAACTTGTGTAGTTGTAACTATCGCGATTTGATCTTTGACTTTAACCTTGGTATTCGTTTCTAAGGCTTGCAAATAAATACCTGTTGAGCCATCTATTATCCCTATGCCGTTAGAAAACAAATTTGATGTTAGTAAAAGAAAAAGAAAGAATAAATTGTATTTTAAGTTCATAATATATTGGTTTATAACTCAATATACATAGTTCACATAAAACTTTAAGGCTAAAGCACCCAACTGTCTTAGTGAATATTTACATATAATATTCACCTAAAATCCACCAACCATTTAGAAGAATCCTTCGTAGGGTGTTCAAAATATCATTGAAGTGATTTAAATAAAAAAGAGGCTATCAAATAAATGACAGCCTCTTTTTATAGTATTTCGCAAGTTTAATCATTCAACTTCAGCACCTCTAAGAATGCTTTTTGCGGCACTTCAACATTACCGATCTGTCTCATTTTCTTCTTACCTTTCTTTTGCTTTTCAAGTAACTTTCTCTTACGAGAGATATCACCACCATAACATTTGGCAGTTACATCTTTTCGAAGTGCAGAGATTGTTTCCCTTGCTATAATCTTTGCTCCGATTGAAGCTTGGATCGCAATCATGAATTGTTGTCTTGGGAGAAGTGTCTTTAACTTCTTTGCCATTTTTCTACCAAAACTTTCAGCTTTAGTTCTGTGAACAAGTGAAGATAGAGCATCTACAGGTTCTCCATTCAGCATCATATCCAACTTTACAAGATCGGATTCTCTATACTCTATCTGTACATAATCGAACGAAGCGTAACCTCTTGATATAGATTTCAACCTATCATAAAAATCAAAGACAATCTCTCCTAGTGGTATCTCAAAAGTCATCTCGATACGTTCTTGCGTAAGATAGTTTTGCTTAGTCAATGTTCCTCTCTTTTCCATACAGAGCGTCATAATTTGCCCAATATAATCTGGTTTAGATATGATCTGAGCTCGAATGTATGGTTCTTCTACAGAAGCTAATATTGTAGGTTCTGGAAGGTCGTTTGGTGTATTTACTTTAAACCTTTCGCCTTTCCTATTGGTAGCGTAATAAGATACGTTTGGTACAGTTGTAATTACTTCTTGATCAAACTCTCTAGATAGCCTTTCTTGGATAATCTCTAAGTGTAACATTCCCAAGAACCCACATCTAAATCCGAAACCAAGTGCAATAGATGTCTCTGGTTCAAATACTAGAGAAGCATCATTCAGTTGTAGTTTTTCAAGACTATCTCTCAGATCCTCAAAATCATCATTATCAATCGGATATACACCTGCGAATACCATTGGCTTCACATCTTCAAATCCATCAATTCCTTCTAAACAAGGATTAGCAACATTCGTTATTGTATCTCCAACTTTAATCTCCTTACTTAGCTTAATTCCTGTAATTACGTAGCCTACATCTCCTGCTTCTACTACTGGTTTAGGAAATAGGTCCATTTTCAAAACTCCTACTTCGTCAACATTATATTCGCCACCTGTATTGAAGAATCTAACTTTCTCACCTTTTGTCATTCTTCCATTCATGATACGGAAGTAAGCTATCACACCTCTAAATGGATTAAAAACGGAATCAAATATCAAAGCCTGCAATGGGCCATCAGGATCACCTTTTGGTGCAGGTATTCGTTCTACTACCGCAGTCATTATATCTTGGATACCTAAACCCGTCTTACCACTTGCATGGATAATATCTTCTAAATCACAACCAATCAAATCGATGATTTGATCAGACATTTCCTCGATCATAGCAGACTCCATATCTACCTTATTAAGAATAGGAATGATCTCCAAATCGTGTCCAATCGCTAGATATAGGTTCGAAATTGTCTGTGCTTGCACTCCTTGAGAAGCATCTACCAACAATAATGCGCCTTCGCATGCTGCTATCGATCTAGAAACCTCATAACTAAAATCTACGTGCCCTGGTGTATCTATCAAGTTGAAAGTATAAATTTCACCATCCGTATGTGGGTAAGTCATTTGTATAGCATGACTCTTTATTGTAATACCACGCTCCCTCTCGATATCCATGTCATCAAGTGCCTGGTCTTTCATATTACGCTCAGAGATAGTCTGAGTCGATTCTAACAATCTATCTGAAAGTGTACTCTTACCGTGATCAATATGAGCTATTACACAAAAATTCCTAATGTTCTTCATAAGCCGCAAATATAGTCAGTATGATTTTATAAATGTGTGCTTGATTGTTGTTTGTTTGACTTTATTTCCATGATTGATGATTCAGAAGATTGAAAGAATTGCCTATTTAGATCCCTTCGCAGGTCGGATTTGAAAAATTGATGAAAATAGTAATCATAGTATTTTCACCAACCTTTTCAAAATTTATAAACCACTAATATCTTTTTTATCTATTTTTGCCAAACAAAATGTAAATAATATGAAATTATCACCTAATATAAAATTGTTATCAATAAGTGTTGTAGTACTATTAATAAGTGCCTCTCAAATAAATGCCCAATACAATTTCAAAACTGAGAAGAAAATCAACTGTACCGAAGTCAAAAGCCAAGACAGAACAGGTACTTGCTGGAGTTTTGCAACAGCATCATTTTTAGAATCCGAACTCATAAGAATGGGACATGACAATATCAATTTGTCTGAGATGTTCATTGTGAGAAATATCTATAAGGACAAGGCTATGAATTATGTAATGCGTCAAGGTAAAGCCAACTTTAGCCAAGGAAGTTTATCGCATGATTTGATTCGAATGACTGAGAAACATGGATTAATTACTGAAGAAGCATATTCTGGTTTGATAAATGGAGAAATAAAACACGATCATAGTGAAATGGAAGCGGGACTAAAAGGATTTTTGGATGGTGTTAGAAAGAGTAAAAAATTGAGCACAAAATGGAAACCTGCATTTACATCAATAATAGATTCTTATATGGGTGCCGTACCAAAGCAGTTCATGCATGATGGATTGGCATTTACTCCTAAATCTTTTGTAGAAACAACCAAACTAAAAACGGACAATTACATCTCATTAGGCTCATTCACCCATCATCCTTTTTATGAAGAGTTCATATTAGAGATCCCTGACAATTATTCAAATGGTTCATTCTATAATGTGCCACTAAAGGAAATGATGAGTATAATTGATTATGCGATTCTTGCTGGATATTCTATTGCTTGGGATGGAGACGTGAGTGAAAAAGGTTTTTCTGCTAAAAATGGTATTGCATTATTACCTGAAGATGCTAAAAGAGAAGACTTATTCACCATGCCTGGAAAAGAGATCGAAGTAACGCAAGAAAACAGACAGTCAAATTTTGAAAACTATAGTACAACAGATGATCATTTAATGCATTTAGTAGGTATGGCTTTGGATCAAAATGGGACTAAGTACTACATTATCAAGAATTCATGGGGAGAGATTTCAGATTACAAAGGATATCTATATATGTCTGAGAATTATGTAAAAATGAAGACTATTTCAGTGATGATTCACAAAGATGGTCTACCAAGTGATAGTTCAAAGCGACTATTTGAATCTGAATAAATCAATATTGAAGAAATTATCTTATCTTTTTTGTTGTTTTAGACAGCGATTAGCTTTTGTATCCGTTTCAATACGGATATAAAATATTTATACATAAATGAAGAAAGACGTTGTGCAGAGGATAATATTTCTAATTACGGTAACATGTTTACTATTTACATCCTGTCAAAAAGATCTAGATAAAACAAGTTTCATCAATGTCGAGGATGAATATGAACTATTCATTTCGCAAGAGTTATCTAACAATGGAGGACTAGCATCCTTAATTATAAGTACCACACAAGAATTAGGATGTAGTAATTATTCTATTCCGTTTCAGGTAGAAAATAATGCAGAGAACATCAAAGTAGTCTTAAACGAAGTTAGTTTAGAAGGTGCATGTATTGCTCCACCAAGTGTGATTAATAGGAAGCTCAACTTTGGATTATACAATACCGATAAGAATATAACTATCTTAGTACAAAATGTCTTAAGCAATTCTGGTAAAATAAAAGCTTCTGATGACGAAATCAGCTTAAACTTAACAAGCAATGATGGAATCAAGATTAGTAAAGTTAAAATTAATAGAATCAAGAAAAACTTGATGTGGGGTGCAGTTCAGAATGCCACTCAATCTTCAATTGATGATATTAATAATCTATTCGAATCTATCAATAATGGGGGTATTGTCACTTCTGGAGATTATGGTTTATTCTATGTAGATAACGCTGCAAATATACAACTATACGATTCTGAGTCTAATCCTTCCGAGTCTTTTGTTTTTTATTCTGATTCAGAATTAAGCGATATTAAGACAGAGATACTTAAAATTAAAGAAAGTGACCCTTCACTTGTTTTTACCATGACCTTATTTGATGGTCAGACTATAAATGTGGAGTAAGTTTATTATTATTGTGTGAGCGAAATATTTGGATGGTCCATATCTGAATAAAGCTTTCGATTTACAATGAAGTAATTTAAAAACTAAGGTTAAAATTATTTGCTGTCTCTTATACACATCTGACGCTGCCGACGA
>CAJXUU010000189.1 GCA_913061325.1 uncultured Saprospirales bacterium
GATAGATGGTATCGCTTTGAGCGATGCCATCTATAAGTCAAAATGGGTTATGATTTATGATAGATGGTATCGCTTTGAGCGATGCCATCTATAAGTCAAAATGGGTTATGGGTTAAGATAGATGGTATCGCTTTGAGCGATGCCATCTATAAGTCAAAATGGGTTATGATTTATGATAGATGGTATCGCTTTGAGCGATGCCATCTATAAGTCAAAATGGGTTATGGGTTAAGATAGATGGTATCGCTTTGAGCGATGCCATCTATAAGTCAAAATGGGTTATGATTTATGATAGATGGTATCGCTTTGAGCGATGCCATCTATAAGTCAAAGAAAAAGTCCCACTTGCATTACACAAGTGAGACTTCTTTAACTTATTTAAAAACAGTTTTACTGAATTATAACTTTCTTAGTTGTAATTCCTGTTGCTGATTTTATTTGCACTAAATACATACCTGCTTGTAAGCTTGATGTATCAAATGTTCTTGCTATTGCTGATGGCTTAGCTACTGCATTTTGAGCGCTAACAACTTTACCATCCATATTTGTCAATAAGATCTGAACAGGAGTTTTCACTTCCGCAGTCAATCCTACTGTGATATAATCAGAAGCTGGATTAGGAGAGATTCCAATATTGAATCCTTCTAATTCATCATCCTCTAAACCTACAATACCATCAGAATCGATAATAATCTGCACTGGTTTCGCGCATTGCTCACCTGAAGTATTACTAGATGCAATACATGTTAATGCTTCATATCGGATAAGGTCCATCATTTCAAAATCATCTAAGAACCATCCTCTTTCTGGAACATCAGGTCCAGTATTATCATCTGTACCAAATCTAAATCTCACAATAATTTCTTCTCCTTTAAAATCTGTAAGATCAAGGTAAGAATCAACAAACTGATCATCAGTAGATCCAGAAAATCCTTCTAATAAAGGAATGGCAAAAGTAGCATACTGAACAGTTGAATTATATCCATTTCTTATCCACTTATCTTTCACATCTTGAAATACAACCCCTCCATCTGTAGATACTTGCACAAATCCAGCATCAGCGCCAAACTCTGTATCATATTTATGGAAGAATCTCAAAGCTGGAGTATTTCCAACTACTTGCAATGGCGGTATATTCAACCAATAATCAATTTCTACATCAACATCTGGTTGAGAAGCCCACCAAGAAATAGATCCAGAATTTGCTGTTGGATATGCAAAATTCCATATAACATCCCCTTCTATAACATCTGTGATATACCCTTCATCATCTTCCTCTTCAAGATCATCAATAAATAACGTCTCAGAAGCTACTCCAGCATCCGCAGTTACATTATATGTAATTGTTATATTTTGATCAAATACCATATCGCCAACAGGTATTGTTAAAACTCCATTTTCATGAGTTGCCGTCATACTTGATGATCCATCAACATAAGTAAGTCCCTCAGGAATATTACTCGTAATCACAACATCAGTCTGAGTCTCAGGAATATGATTTTGTGCTGTAATTGCCACTTCAATATCATCTCCAGGATCAGCTTTAGTTGCATTTGATTGTTGGATTTTCAAAGTCTGAATTGCTTGTGGGTAAGGGTCGAAATTTTCATTACCATCAGTATGGTCTTCAGAACCAGTAACACCAGTTACTTCTGAGCCATCAGTTGCTAAATATCCAAATCCTCTCTTAGCGAACGCCGTCCAAAGTAACTCAGCATTTTCTCCGTTATAAAACATTGTATCAGCTTGCAGTATTGCATTTCGTGCATCTATCAAACTAGGATTACAAGGCCCCATTTTCATGCCCTCAATAGCTAATCTTACAGCTTTATAATTTCCAGCATTATCATCTTCCCATGTTATATCTAATCCATCTCTGTCGACAAATCCCCAGTATACTTCCCAAAGTGCAGTTGTCCATACCTCACCTACGGAATATAGAGCTACTGTACCATCTGCATTCGTTGCTACTTTAATATCATCATAAGTTCTTGGATTCACAGCCATATCCGTAGAATAAGGAAAAATTCTAATTCCTCCTCCATTAGCATTTTGTCCATCAGCATAGTTTCCAATTCCTCTAGAGTCAGTTCCTTTATCTCCTTCTTCTACAGTCATAACCAATGAGAAATAATCACTAATACCTTCACCCGCTTGTTCATTTCGTGTAAGACAGCTGGTATTACCTGGTCCTCCAATCAATCTATTTGATATTCCATGACCATATTCGTGTGCTATGATACCGTTATCTACAGAACCATCTAAATAAGTTGGCCCTTGTGCCACTTGTTGTTGGATAGTAATGGTAACATCAATATCTGATAATAATGATGCTCTAATTCTATCACAATCTGGCTTACCTAATGAAAGAGGAACAATAGTAACATCTGCAGCATTTTCTCCTCCAGCCATTCCCATTGAGCTACTACCATCCGTTCCACCTCCACCAACTACGTTACAGATTATAACTGCAATCGCACCCGCTTCTTGTGCATTATAAGCTTTAAGACTAAAATCACACAGACCTCTATCTATCATTGCTATATTCCCGTTAACTTCATCAACGTTCGATACAGGACCACAAGTAGTTGTTCCTCCAGCTGGGTCACCATCTGTAGCCAACACAATTTTTCCTACTATAGGAGTATCATTTTCTCCAGGAATTGCTCCACCAAAGCCAGTTGCTCCAGTTGCATCTCCAACATCGCTTATAAACCCAGCTAATTCTGCTGGAGAATCAATTGATAATCTTCCACTAGGATTTGTCCAGAGAAACATTCTCATTCTTCCGTTTGATCCATCTGGTGGCGTTCCGAAATCTGCATTATTCAATAATGGAGGTTCTGATTCGAATCCTGCTGAAGCTTTTGCTAAAACATAATCTCCACCTAAACCACCAACTCCATTATTATTCTGTTGGAAGTTACCCGCTTGTTCGTCAAATCCAAGTCTTTCTGTAACATCATGCATCATATTATTCATATAAAATAAATTGACTGTAGATGCATCTTGATTATCTAATGCTTGTCCATCTGCGACATGAATATAACTTGAAAAATCTAGAGCAGCGCCTCCATCTGGTTCATCACTATCTGATATGCTATCATCATTTTTATCTAAGAACGCATGGACATTATTACCTCTAGTAATGTTAAACTCAGCTCCATCAGCATAATTAGTATCATGCCACCCAAATGGCGAAGAATCTGTAAAGTGCGGAGATGCTACTGACACAACAGGTCCATGTATCGGAGATTCTGTTGGAAGTGCGTACACTGAGTAAGACCCAGAAGCTGCAGTCATTGCTGCATTCGCTTCCGCTAAGCTAGCCATTGGCTCCTTGTTTTCATGACCATGATCACATCCTTTGTGCTTGCTAAATTGATCTTTGTGAAAAGCACAAGACTTCGTATAGTTGTTCTTTGCAATGACTTGACCATTAGAAGCATCTACAAAAGTATTGTAGTAATCAGAATCTTGCTTCTCATCGATTGCTAAATTCCAAGCAAGTTTTAGTTGATCATTTTCTAAAACATAAGTAAGTTTTACACTTATCTCATTATTTGCAAAATCAGCAACACCAAAGTCAAAGATGTTTTTATCCACATCTGATCTTAGTAATGTAGGCATATCTTTAGCCACTAAACCTAAGTGAGCTACTGAAGATTTGATTGCAGCAGTTGGTGTAAGTGATGGCTTAGTACCATTCACTTTTGATTCCAATCCTTTTACAAACCCATGCTTTACTACTGTTATTTTCCCTTCAGGAGAAATGATAATTGGTGTGATTGCATTGTTGACAGGTATTCCTTTATAGGCTTGTACCAAGTAAATATATGTTACACCAGTCTTATTGTTCGTGTACATATCACTTACCATGATATCTGCATAGTCCGATTCTACTAGCCCCCAGTTTTGAGCATTTTGCTCTACAAATCTCAATCCCTTATCAAGATTGGTTTGTGTTTGTGCCATCAGCATGGCAGAACCCGCTAAGATGAACGTGAAAATAAATGTGTAGAGAAATTTTTTCATAGATTTTAAGTATTGATTTGTTAATGAATTGATTTAAGAACATAATATGTAAGTTCTTTGAAAGTCATTGATTTTCAATATCTCAGCTTTTTCTTGAAAGTTTCCTTACGGTTTGTCTTTCCAGGCTGAAGTTCATATTTTATTGTTTAGAAACATTAAAACAGAACATTCTTTTAACCCTTAGCTGTAGCTAAGATTCTCCAAAAGAGCTTCATCTTGAAAACCAAGCACTACCAAATATTCTTATTTCTAGTTTTAAAATCAATTCAATCTGAAAATAAATGTGTCGCAATATACAATTTTGAATTACATATCAAAAGATGTAAATATGTTTTACTTGTGTCCATCAAGACGAATAGACATTCGTTTTTCCTTTTTTAAACGTAAAGATCGTTTGGGGGACATTAATTTAATAGTCACATTTTGACAATTGCATTTCACTTTTTCATAAAAAGAAAGAAACATATATAAATATTCTAATATGAAAGTGACCTTGTTATCTTTGAGCAATAAAGAAGAATATATGTTTTTAGAACCAAGTTTTAGAGGTCAGCGAAGTGGATGGATAGAGGTAATCTGTGGGTCAATGTTTTCTGGCAAAACGGAAGAACTCATAAGACGAGTGAAACGTGCTAGAATAGCGAATCAAAAGGTTCTAATATTCAAACCTAAAAAAGATGTCAGATATGGTGAAGATGCAGTCGTATCACATGACGACAATTCATTTGAATCAATACCTGTAGAAACAAGTCGCGAAATACTAGATAATATAAGTGATGCGAATGTGATAGGTATTGATGAAGCACAATTCTTTGATGCAGATCTTCCAGCTGTATGTCAGAAACTTGCGATTAGAGGTTCTAGAGTTATAATTGCTGGTTTGGACATGGACTTCAGAGGTGTACCGTTTGGTCCAATGCCTAATCTCCTTGCGGTCGCGGAATACATAACTAAGGTGCATGCTATCTGTCCTCATTGTGGCAACCTAGCTACCCATAGCTACCGATTATCTGGAGAAACAGAAACCGTTGTTCTTGGTGAAAAAGATAAGTATGAACCTCGTTGTAGAGTATGTTATGAAATGGGAAACATTTTGGACTTGAAGGTTAGGTAGCTACGTGTTTAATGCGTAAGCCACTTGATTCAGCCCGAGAATTAATAATTCTCTACACTGATCTACGTTTTTGCTAGCCCGAGAATTTTCAATTCTTTATACTAGCCGACATGTTTGCTTCGTAAGCCACTTGATTGTTGATTTTGGACATAACATTAATTCAAAAAATAAATTTTGGAAATTATGAAAAACTACATTAAGAAATGCACCTTCGAATTTCAATTTCTACCAAGTTCCTATTTTCATGATTTCTTTGTAACATTACAGCAACCTGTAGCGTATAAATACAACAAACTCTTTCCATGCGAATCTTTCTAATTATCCTTATTTCTCTTGGTCTTTGCTTTGGCGCATATGAAGGCTATCAATTACGCAAACTCACAGCCGAACAAACAGAATACAAAGAGGCATTAGCTGAAATGAATAGGATTAACTATGGTCTATTCAATATGGAACTGTGGAAAGATAAAGCTTTGTCTATTTTTATGAATCGAATTGACAAATTCAAACTCAATCCTGAAGTATACAATGAGATAGATAAAGAACTCAATGTGTATCTTGGTAAATTATATGTGGAGTGGATATCTTCTGGAGAACTGGCTAATATATTATTGGACGAAGGTGAAAGACAGGGAAAAATACCTAAATTGATGGGTACAATGCTAAAAAACAGCATTGGTGATATAGTGAGAGGTCTTAACCTCAATAGAGAAATTCCTAACTACGCTAAAGTACTTACAGCAGAAATCAAGAAAAATGAACCTATGCTTGCTGGGTATCTCCAAGAAGCATTAAAAGGTATGCTCTTTGATGCAACAGAAAAAACGATAAAGGATGCTAGAATGCCCATTTATGAGCACTATGGACATGCTACATTACTCGACACCAATACCGATCTCAAAGATAGAGTTACGGTGCTCGATACAAAAATCAACTCCAAAATTAAAGTAGTTTACTCTATCGTTCTTGGTCTCGTTATATTATGTCTATTATTATATGGAATCATAGGAGCCATTTCAGCCATTAGTCTTATTTCATTTGCATCTATTATTTTACTTCTGCTAGGTGTGTCAATGCCTATGATAGATATCGATGCAAGACTCAACAACTTTACCATGGATATCATTGGCACTCAATTATCATTCGATGAGCAGTATATGTATTACCAATCTAAATCAATTATGGATGTTACTTGGACCCTAATCGAAGGTCGCGGGATTGACCTCAAGATTGTTGGTATTATGATCTTACTTTTTAGTATAGTTGTACCATTCATCAAATTGGTTTTATCCTCAGCATTTCTTTACAGCAATAAAATCAGAAATAACAAGCTCGCAAAAGGCATCATTTATCATCTTGGAAAATGGAGTATGGCTGATGTATTTGTTGTGGCTATGTTCATGGCATATATAGGCTTCTATGGTATCATCACCGCGCAACTAGGAGATATTGGAAGAAATCAAACTGGATATGCTGTAGAGACTCTTAACTATAGTAAGCTTTCTCCTGGGGCGTTGTTTTTTACTACTTATTGTATCCTTAGTATTATTACTGGGATACTGATTAAGAGATGGGAAGGGAAGCAGGAGGCATAGTGATATTGTCAAAGTCATAAAACAACTTTACAAACAAACATCTTTACAACATCACAAATAAAACGACAACACGTATTATACTTTTATCATGTCATAAAGTTGTTATGTAGCCCATCTGGGCTTTTTATATTGTGAGATATTGGAGTAGTTTTATAAAGACTATTGAATAAAAACTAAAAAATGAGGCCTTTTACTAAAAGCCTCATTCTTATTTAAACTGGTTCCTTATAAATCACCAAATCATTCTCCATTCACAACTACTTCTATAAACTCACTAAAGTGTGATTCTTTTTGATCTTCATAAATTGGCTTTATCATGTAGTAGACTGCTTCTCTAGTAATAGCATCAACTAAAAAAGATTCATTGCCATCTACAAATTTGTATTTCCTCATTTTATCTTTACTTGCTCCTCTGTATACCATGACTTGTTTTAGTCTTGATTTTTCCTTAAGGTCCCACGAGATTGTTACATTTTTTTGATCCTCATCCAATTGATAATCAAAGGATAAGAAAGGCTCAAATTTTTCTACCTTCTTTTGCAAAGTTATTTGTCTTGGACTTGTTGGATCTGATTTCAGACCTACTTCATCAAACGCTACTAAAGTATATGAATAGGGCACTTCGTAATCAAGATCTAGTTCAAAAATGAAATTTTCTCGTGCACTTGTTGTATCAAGAATAGATGCTAATGTCCATGCATTTTCAATATTAATGGCTCTTCTGTATAAATGGTAAGTTACAACATCATTACTTGGACTAGGGGTCCAATTTATTATGACAGAATCATTTGATTGTGAAATCGAAGAAATACTAGGAGAACCAGGAGGGATAATATCGGGCTTTTGTATTCTTATGATTTCCGACAAGGCAGATCTATTGTCTCTAGTATCTGCCGCTTGCAGTCTATACAATACTTCCTCTGTACCAAACTTAAGATCAACCGTGTCTCGATAAATTGTATCTCTAAGTAAGTTTTTTGTAATGAGACCAAATTCTTGATTATCAAAGTTGGATTTAAATAATCGGTAGCCCCATAAATCAGACTCGCTATTAGCTTTCCATTCTATGACTATTTGCCCTACGCTGTCAATGAATGCTCCTACTATTTCTGGAACTGCAGGTGGAATTGTGTCTTGCCCCATTATAAAAACTGAAATAGACCCTACTGGTTTCCCTCTATAGGGTACAGCTTCTACTCTAAAGTGGTTCTGCGTGTATTCAAGAGGAATTTTCACTTCTTTTGTTTGGTTAGAAAGGGAATCTTTTACTATTTCATAGTGACCATCTTCCGATTCTGCTCTCATTATTCTATAAGATCTAACCAACTCATCATACTCTTCTGGCATGTACCATTTAATTTCTGCATGATTATCTTCGGATTGATTTGCATATTCTATCATTGGAGACATTCCTATTGGCACATATCCTTGCCCTGTAAATACGTGCTCATTTTTTGACAACTCCCCGAAATAATCAAATCCTTGTACCTTATACCAATAAGTCTTGTTATTTTCTGGCAGACTATCATTAAAAGTCATCTTTAATAAATCACTTGAGTCGGCAACAAGCCCAAGTGTATTTGTCAACGGCCTATTATTTACTTGAGAGTAAGTAAGACCATCTTCCGATCTTGAGACCATATATCCAAAGTAATGTTTTTGGTATCCTGCACCATCCCAAGTAATGTCTACATTTCTATTTTTCCATTCTTCTACAATCTCAGGTAACAGTGGGTCATAGATATTTGCCGAAATTATGTCAAATATTATAGTTTCTGATGTACCAGTGAATATCTTAAACCTATAATCAGTATTCGGTTCGTAATCAACTTCATATCCTAAACCTGCCAATTTCGATATTTCAAAATCATATGATATTGAATACATCAGAAAACCAAGTGAGAGGCGATCTTCTCGTGATTTATCGCCTTTCAAATCAAATATTTTATCAAATTTATTATCATCCGAATCTGGATATATAAATGATCTTGCACCCGCAGCGAAGTCATTCAAATCATCGGAAGTTTCTGCTTCGAACTTTAGCCACTCATTCACAGATGAGGGTTTGATTATATTAGAAGTGTATAACATTTCTTTACCCTCTCTAAGTTTGTAGACTTCTATCGTATATCCGTCAGTTTTAGATTTCGACCAATCATCTGAGTTTCTTGGCTCCCATCTCACTTTCAGCTTTCCATCAGAGACTTTGTAGCTGTGATAATCGTGAAGTAGAAGTTGAGCATCCGATGTACTATAAGTTACAAGTAAAATGAAAATTGCAAAAATACATTTAATAATTGCTGTTAAAAAAGAGTGAGCCTTTCCAAGTTTTTTCAAACGCATTGATTGTTTATTATTTCTCATGATTATTTCGTCTAATTGAGTTTATTGTTATGTTTTTGATCCCCTTTTAAAGGAAGACATGTTTCGATTGACTCGAGCCAGGTTCTATTTATTCACAGATTATACCACATTGTTCTCCTATATCAAATCCAATGGAGGCTCTTTCTCCAAATGCAACAGCAGTTACATTAACATCCAAATAGGATGGTTTGAATAAGTCAAACTCTACTTTCACCCCTACTCCTAAATCTGGCAAATCAAAACAGGTTATATGTCCTCCTTCTAATGACACCAAAGCATATGCCCTTCCTGTAGCTCTGAATCCATTCAATCCATGAGGTGGTGGTGTATCCGTTTGATTACAAGTAGTTTCTGAATCATATTTCAGCAAAGAAAGATCAAATCCTACCAAGGCTCTTGCTTTTATCTGAAATCCAAGAAGACAGGCTCCAAGAGGACCTCCTATTTTCTCATCGATCTCAAAACCAGCGAATGCCCCAAAGGCTATTCCTGTTCCTTTTGCTGGACTCTTACCTCCACATGTCAGTCCTTTCCTATTGTCCTTCAATACGTCAGGATCATCGTCTTTAAAGAATGCTATGACTTCATCTGGTGCAGGAGGTGCGCCAGGAATCGTATTCCCTGTGAGAAAGTAACATTGAGCAGTAAGCTTATTGTCACCATACAATACCTGCAATGATACCGGCTCCATCACCACCAATTCATCTTCATTAAAAAATCCTGGGACAACGACTTGTTGTTCATCATTTTTATAATAGCCACCCATATAGAAGTGCCAATCTCCATCCTCTGAAGCGGCCGTACCTTGTCCACTTTGATCTATTAATAAATCGAGGGTTGCTTCTCCTTTTAAAAGTTCTCCTGCTTCAATAGTTACTTTTGCATATCCATGGAGGGTGAAGCCCCCGTCGAAATCAAGCGATATTCCTATCTGCCCTTTGATCTTTTTATCTTCTCCGGCTACGCCTGAGGCAGGCTCCTGAACAACTTCAATGTCACTTTTAATAATTTCATCTTGATCCTTAACTAAAGAGGGAACTCTTTCCTCTATATTAAGTTTTAATGTAGTGTTCACTTTACCTGGTTTAAGAATATCCACGGTGCCCCAGAATGTTATGTTCTGCAAAGTACCAGAAGGACTAAACCTTATTATTGCCGTCAGTAGACCGTCCATCAACCCACCTTTGGTAACTATGGAAGTGGTAAATTTCAACCCTAATCCCGTGCTAGAATTAGGGACATAAACGACTCCAGTTGTAGCCTCTCCTATTGCATTAATAGCACCAGCTTTTGGTTCCCCAGCATTGAACGAATTAGGCCTCATATGGTAGAAAGCACCTCCTCCAAAACCATTCAGCTCGAACGGGGGAAAAATTGGAATAGACCATTCATCACTTTGAACAAGACCATCTACCATCCAATATCTATAATTATCTATATCACCAGCTGGTGGTGGAGGACTTTCTTCTTCAAGCGGTACACCACCTCCAGTCTCTCCAGAAGAAGAGGGGGAGCTACCAAATATAGCGGCCATTTTTAGGGAAAATTTACCTTCATTTTCCGGTTTATCTAAATCATCTCCCATTATTTTCGCAGTAATACTTGCACTAAAACCTTTGCCATATACCTTATCACCTTCGAATAAATTAAGACTACCAGTACCATAAAACTGTGGTACGTTGACAGTAACATTTGCACCTGTAAAGTTGATACTCTCGTTTACCCAGTGCTGTGATCCTCCTGTATCTCTTTTTAGTTTACCTAATACCTCAAAACCACCAGTAGCACTTATAGTACTTTTCTCCGTTTTCATTAGATTAA
>CAJXUU010000190.1 GCA_913061325.1 uncultured Saprospirales bacterium
CCTCTTCGTCGGCAGCGTCAGATGTGTATAAGAGACAGATTTATAAGAAAGCATTTTATAATACAGTTTAGCAGCAAGGAATTCTGAAGCTTTGTGCCCCAGAATAGGAGCAAGCTCTACAATATCAAATCCTACCACATTTTTTTGTTCGAAGATTTTCTTTAAATAGTTTATAACTAAATACCAATCCAGACCTCCCGGCTCCGGAGTACCCGTTGCAGGCATAATAGAAGGATCAAATGCATCTAGATCAAATGTGATGTAAACATTTTCACTCATTTTACTGATAGAATTCTCTTCCCAATTATTATCACTCCCTATTTCATTAGCAAAATAGACTTTATCGTAGTCCATGTGTTCTTTCTCCGAGATGTCCATACTCCTGATTCCAACTTGAATCAAGTTACAGTTCTTACTTGCATCATATACTGCACACGCATGATTATACTTAGTACCTCCATAACTTGGTCTAAGATCGGCATGGGCATCTATTTGTAATACAGTCAGGTTTTCAAAATGCTCATAATGTGCTTTGATTAATCCAATACTGACGCTGTGCTCACCACCAAAGAAGGTTAAAAACTTACGTTCTTTAAGTAGTTGTCTGGTATTCTGATACGTGAACTCAAACATATCTTCAGGACTATCAAATTCAGGAACTTCAGGAAGTAGATGGATTCCTTTTTGGTATACTTCTGAATCGGTCTCAATATCATAAAGCTCCATATTTTCTGCAGCATCCATAAATGCTTCAAAACCTTTATCTGCACCTTTACCCCAAGTACTAGTGCCATCATATGGTATTGATTGCAAGTATATTTTAGCGCTGTCTTTCACACACAAATTCCCATCAATTCCTGCGAATGTTCTCATTATATTATATTCTTTAGATATCAATTAATAGCCTAAAATATCAAGCATCTCGTCCACTGTCTGTTCGCTTCGGTAGAGCCTATCCGTGTAGTTACCAGTTTCATCTCTATCTATAATAATCATCTTTGGAGATGGTATTAAGCAGTGTTTGATACCTCCATAGCCACTTAAAGAATCTTGGTAAGCTCCTGTATGAAAAAAACCAATGTACAGCGGCTCTACATCCTCTTCAGAGTATTTTGGCAAGAAAAGTTGTTGATTCATATCCTCACTATTGTAATAATCTGAGTGATCACAGCTAATTCCACCAATGTTTACTCTGGTATATTCGTTATCCCATTTATTGATGGGCAGCATGATAAACTTCTCATTTATAGACCAAGCATCAGGGATAGTATTCATAAGACTATTATCCACCATATACCACATCTCTGTATCGTTTTGAGCTTTTTGTTCAAGCACCGAAAATATGGTCGCACCACTCTCTCCAACTGTATACTTACCAAATTCCGTAAAAATATCTGGCTCTTCTATACTAGCTTCGCGGCATGCCGTTGCTATATTACCAACAAGCTCATTTATTATATATTCATAATTATATTCAAATCCCAAGTTGTTGCGAATCGGAAATCCGCCGCCTAGGTCGATGGCTTTCATCTCAGGACAAATTTGCTTAAGGTCTACAAAGAGCTTCATTGCTTTCTGAAATTCACCCCAGTAATACATATTGTCCTTTATTCCAGAGTCAATAAAGAAGTGCATCATCTTGAGACTGATATTTTCATCACCCTTGATCTCGTCTTTGTAGAAGTCAATAATTTCATTGGCTCGGATTCCTAATCTAGATGTATAATACGCGGTTTGTGGCTCTTCATCAATGGCCATTCGCACACCTATTTTAAGAGGGGTGCTTAAGCCCTTTGCATATCGCTTTACTCTTTTCAATTCTGACTTTGAGTCTAGTATCAAGATAGAATTATAAAAACCATCTTTATTCAACCTAGCTATCTTTTGAAGATAATCTTCGGTCTTATACCCATTATGAATGATGATAATACTCTTATTTATTTCACCTTCATCCAATAACTTGTAGATAAGATCAATATCAAATGAGGACGAGGTTTCAAGTTGTATTCCTTCCCTAACTGCTGTTTTCACAACATGAGAAAAGTGACAGCACTTAGTACAATAAGCATAGTAATATTTGCCTTTGTACTTGTGTTTTTTAATTGCTCTACTAAATAAATTCCTAGCCTTCTTAATTTGCTCGCCAATTCTGGGGAGGTACATTAACTTAAACGGGGTCCCATATTTTTCTACTAAGTACTTTAGCGAAACCCCATGGAATGTAAGGTAACCATCCTTCAAATCAAAACCTTCTTGTGGAAAGTAAAAACTCTGATCTATGAGGTCAAAATATGTGTTCTTCATCTACTCCTCTTCGTCTTTGTAAGTCGGCAATTCGAGATCATCATCTTGCTCTAACCAATGGCTTTTATGTTTATACTTTTCTTTGGTGTTTTTTGTTTTACCATGATGGATTGTATCTCCTACTTGGTCTTTCAGTTTTGTATTTAGCTCTTTTTTATGCTTTTTTTTAAGTTGCATAACTTTATTTTGTGTGTTTGATTGAATAAATATTAATAAGTTAAAATAAAGAGAGTGTAATATTCCATTGGTCACAATATTTATACACTTTTTTCATAAAGAAATATCGTCAGAAGTGTCACTTCCACTATCTTCTATATCGTCTTCCAGATCATCAATACTGATATCCACTACTTCTTCTTCATCACCGAAATCATTATCATCATTGCTATTGAATTCATCTAGGTGATCATCATCATCGTACTTATCTGCAAGTCTTGCTTGGACAGACGACTTTAGTTTACCATTGTCATCGTAGTCATCATCATTGGCTATCACATATATAGCTTCATCTTGAGTCATTCGTATGAGGTAATACTTATCCTCAATTTCCAAAGGAAGCCCTTTACGCTTTTTGCCATCAATTCCAACAAATTCAACTAAGTGATTACGAAATCCTCTAGGATATACAAGTTTTATTTGTTCCAATAAATCGTCAGCCACCTTATCATAATCTTTGATGACTCTTGGTTTCTTGATGTTTTCCATTTTATATAATTTATTATAATTCTTTCAATATTCCTAAATGAAGTATTCTTCCTCCAGTTTGATTTACAGGACTTACACTTTTTCCTATAACTATACCATCCTGCGGGGCATAGTATTCTCTTATTTTATTGCCAAATATGTCTCTCAGACTTGCTATCAACTCCCCTTTCTTGACCATTTGTCTCAACTCAACTGGAATTGATAATAATCCCCCTGTATCTGTATAAATCCATACACTCTCTTTGCAAAGGATTGTCTCTTTATCAATAGTCATGATTTCGTCATCTATCATTCCAAGATCACAGAGTACATTATGTACACCATCGACACCACTTCTTATTAGCTTTTTTTGGAACGTGCTAGGATTTCCAACTTCAAGAGTGATCGCTGGAATGCCCAAGTCATCCGCTGCACCTCTTAATGTACCATCAGACGGTGGATTATGCACTATTATATCTGCATTCTGCAAAAGAGCCATTTTCCTTACAATTGGCAGATCCATATCAGCTCTTATATAATAGCTATTTATCCTACCTGTACTAGCTGTATGTAAATCTAAGAGGTAATCTATATGGTTGACAAATCGCTGTATAAAACGATAAGCATAAACTTGGCTAATATTTCCATCTTCTTTCCCTGGCATGATATGATTGATATCTACACCATCATTGAATCTTCTTTTCTTCCGCATAAATCCAGGGACATTCACTACAGGTACACCTACTATTGTCCCAGAAAGCTCTTCGACTGACACTTCATTGAATAATCTTTGGATGACAGAAATACCATTGAGCTCGTTACCATGTACGGCAGCGGTAACTCCTAGTACCAGACCATCTTTCATCCCTCTCATAACCATGAGAGGTATAGAGATAGGGTTAGAAAATCCATCAGAGATAATTTTTAACCAATAATGTTTGCGACTACCACGAGGAGTATCTTCAACATTAAAGTCAGAAATCATTGGCACATTTTCATTTATTGTCATTTGCATATTCAAATATTTTGTCTATTGTTTGATTAATAATAGGTTTTCCTGACTGGGCCTGCGCCTGCGGAAATCCTCCGATACTTAAGGTATTGATCTCAGACAAAACGCGTTTACCATCATCATCAACCAACGTATCCGCTCCATAGATTAGAATACCCTCTTGGACCAATTTCGGACTGATGGTTTCTATAATATATCTTTCTTCTGATGTAATATCTGTTGGTACCGTTTGACCACCCTGAGAAACATTACACAGCCATGACCCTTCACGAGGCAGTCTTAGAGATGCTGCCATAATCTCGCCTCCAACTACCAGTATTCGTTTATCACCTTGACTTACATTTTTTAAGTATTTCATACCTATATACCCATCTATCGTAATGGCTTCTTCGATACGCTTCAGGTAGCTATCTCTATCAAAAGCTTCATCACCTTCAAATATCTTATTACCATCAATCTTTACAACTCCTTTCCCTCCATATTCTCTTAACGGTTTGAGTACTATTGGATGCATAATTGAGAAGTCAATTGCGTCCTCAACGCTATTGATCTTTTTGATCGTAGGACATACTTCTGGTATGCTGAGTAAGTATTCTTTACTACTGGTCTTAATGATTCCTTTAGGGTTATTTACGATGACGGCATTACCTTTATTTATGTCTAACCACATAAGCCATTCATCAGAGACCGGTCTTGGGAGTCTCATGAAAATGACATCATATTCAGCAAGATAAAGCTGTTTTAATCCTTTATTATAGTAAGTACCACCATCTGTATACTGAAAATCAGTACCTATTCTAACACCGAATAGTTTATCTGCTTCCATATTCGAAAAGAAACCTTCATTAATTTCTAATCCTCTACTGGCTATATCTATATAATTACATTGCTTGTGAATCTTCATCTCATTGATCAACGAATAAATCGAATTTTGATCACTATGCCCTCGATGATCTGTCAATACCAAAACGTTATATTTTGTCATTAGCTGATCATTATTTCATCAAGAAGTGTTGGGTCATTATTCAGTGATTTGAATAGTTTTATTCTGAATTTCCCTTTACTGTTATACAGCGCTTTGCACATTTTGTCAATAGCTATAGTAGAAAGTACTGTCTGGATATATCCCTCAATAAGGTCATCTAACCCTAGTCCAAGTTTGTTGAAGTCTCTTCTATCCATTAGCATCAGTCTATTGGTGTCTGATCCCCATTTATTATCTCCTTCTTTGATAGATAAATTGGTTCCTAACATTGCCCAACTATCTGTTCCTTTATCGAGTTCATCTGCAAGAGGTTTCTCGGCTCTACGAGAGTATACACACAGTGGTCTAATTCCATTTTCTGTAGTACTGAGCATCATTCTCAAATCAGTCACATACGTTTCTCCTTTGGGGTTTGGTATTGTTCCTACATGATAATATTTCCCTGTAGAACTCATTGATGACCAATTATAATTACCAATCAAACTTTGTACGATAAATCGCTCATACTCAATATCCAACTCCATGAACGCTTTTAACTCTTGCTCGTTCGTTATAGTGAATACGCCTTGCCCAGCGTTACTGTAAGGAATTTTCACCACAGCCTGTCCCCCCATTTTCAATACCCAAAGTGGTATTTCAGCTTTACTTACATCCCAGATTGTTTCTGGTGTATTTATTCTTAGACCAAAATTCTCAAGCTCTGTATTATAAATATCATATGCTTTGGCAGCTACCATTTTATTACGACCACCAGCAAGACATGCAATAATTGGATTCAGGATCTTCGTTTTTGTATGAAGTGGAATCCTAGTCCAAGGCTTTTGTGTGACATATCTAAAAATAGCTCTCATTGGATGCCATTCTCCTTCATATAAAACACAAATAAGGTCATTTTCTATTTTGATGTGCTCATTTTTATCTCCATTATAATATGGAACAAGCAGTACATCTTCGCCCATCACATCTGCAATCACAGCTGCATAGCCAGACGTTTCCATGAAATTTTTATCATATAATACCGCGAGCTTTCCTTTGACTGCAGGAACTCCTTTTCTAGGCTTGAGCAATGGTTTGAATGTACGCTCTATTAGCAGTCTATAGCTACCGTCTTCTTTATTATCATCCACAAGAGGCATTGACTTCTGACCTGATGGACAAGAATTATTTTCTAGGACGACCATATTTCTTTTTCCTCCAGCTGAAGTTGAGTTTATCAGGTCCGCACCTCCCCATAAAAAGTACTTACATTGGTAGCTCAATATCTCATTTAATTTAACCCTATTTACCATTGGGTGCAAATGACAATATCTAGAGATAATTCTATTTTTTGACAAATTAAGAAAGAAGCTTACCATTGGATGAATAGTAGCATTAAGTGCCTTGGGGTACCAGTGGTTTTCACTTATAAATGTACCTGGTTGTACATTTTCGATTTTCTTTTGCATCAGCTGAAACTTGATGTTGGTTTTGTTTAATTAATTAATTATCTAAAAGAGCCTAATTAAGTAAATTGGTCACACTTATTCTATTCTACTTTTCGTGAGATGTTCCAATTTGATAATTTAAAAAAGCTGATTATACTTAATTGAGAAATTCTTTATAATTCAGTTATTTTGCTTCAATCTCTGGGTAAAAGCATAGAATTCTTTGTGTATCTGTTCGAATCGATCTTCAAACTTTGTAAAGATACCTTGGTAAGAATGAGCTTCTTCTTCTGAAGGTTTGAATTTTGAATCTGGATTCTTTCTAATTAACGCAATATGTTTTTGATCCATCTCAATACTTTTTTTCAACGCAGGAATCAGGTGTCTATCGTAGAATTTGAAGATTTTGGCATAACTATTCATTTCCTTAGTATTTGCCTGATTTTGATAGGTAGCACTAAGCTTTTTTAGCTCATATCTGTACTTTAACAATTGGTAGTGAATACTATTTAAACTAAGGGTAATTGGCTCTTTGTTATCGAATAAGTTTTCTATTGACTTGATCATATTGGTTTATTTTTGAAATACTACTAAGTTATAAAGAGTATAATCGCTAAGGCCGAAATCACATCAGAACTAAAATTAATTTAATAAGAAAACTATAATTCCTGGATTATCATTTTTTTGTTAAAACATTTAACAAATTTCATTCCTACCTAATCACTATTTTCTTAGCATCATCTGTTCTCTTCCATACTAAAAGTGGACATTTAATATTCTTGATAACCCTTTCTGAAAATGAAGAGAAAGAAGAATATAAATCCCAATGTCTCTTATGAGCCTGTATTACCATCATATCGATATTATGAACTTCCTTTACAGTATTAACTACAATTGGCAAAGGGTCGATAACTACCTCAAATTTTACCTGATGTGAACCTATCTCTCCAGAAAACAATCGCTCGAAACTCTTAAGTAAATTCTCTGCCTTTATTACTTCCGATTTATTATCAACTACCTTGATACACTTGACACTATTCTCTGTCTTCTTAGCAAGCTTCATTAGCTTATAAATAAATTGAATTTCATCTGCATCGAAGTTGATAAAGGCGCCAATTTGTTCGATACGTTCCATTCTGAAGTTTGATGGAATCATCAAGACATTAGTACTGCCACGATCTATCAGTTCTAGTGCTAGATTTGTATGAGGTGTTTGTAAGAATCTAGTACCGGGTTCTGTTCCTATAACTACCAAATCAGCATCTATACTTTCTGCATAATCTATAATCGATTTGTGCACTGGTCCACTTACTATTTTTAGATTCACTTCTACTTCACCTACACCTAGATCTTGAGCGATCACATCAATTATATGTCCGAGTAGATTTTGACTTTCTTCTTTTGCATTTTTAAGCGCTTCACCATATTTAGCACTTCCTATTTGAAATGTCTCTTTGACGATATCGATAGGAGATGGTTTGACAACATGGATACAGCTTACACTTGCATCAAACATAAGTCCTAGCGTGATGCCATAAGTAAGCGCTTCGTAAGATTCTTTGTTAAGTTCTGATGCTACGAGAATATTCTTAATATCATTCATTTATTCTAGTATTTAAATCACGTTGTTATTCAAAATAAACTGGACTGACACAAAAAGATATGAAACAGACCACCCTATTCTCCAAGAATAAAACAATACAGTTTTTCCTTAATGCCATTGCTAAAATTTACTGTTTTGGGCAAGGACATTAAAGAGAGTCTCAAATCAATAATTTGTCACATGGTTTCATATAATTTAATTTTAAACGATGTGAAGATTAGTAGTTCTGGTATTACCTTCCATCATGGTTTCAATCGCTTTTACTCCTTCTTCAAACTCAGCAAACAATCTATCTCTAGGAATCAAGTCTGGTATGATATCTACCCTTTCCATCATATACTTTGGTTGATCTTGAAGACCTGTAAAAATTACAATCCTACCGCTCTTGACAAGATCAATGAGTACATCTTCCATAGCATATAGCCCAGTCTGATCCATGTAATCCATCTCACGCAATCTGATTATCACATATTTTGCTTCCTTAGGCAGCTGTGTCATTAATTGTTGAAATTTGTTTGTAGATCCAAAGAAGAGAGGTCCATTGACATGTTTGATAAATGTATGCTCTAAAAGGCTTTGGCCGATTCTATGCTCATCTGACCACATCTCTTCCTTAAAATTTTTGATTGATGAATTATTGGATGTTAGGTCACCGATTTTTTTCATAAACATTAGTGACGCAATGATAAGTCCTATTCCAACTGCATAAACTAGATTCCAAGTTGCTGAAAGGACGAGTACTATTATCATGATTATAACCTCAGGTCTTGGTATATGTGGCATGGCCTTAAGCCCTCTATAATCCATTACTCCTATCCCGACAGTAATCAAAATACCTGCAAGGACTGCTGCTGGAATCTTTGAAGCTATAGGGCCAAGGCCCACTAAGATGATAAGCAGCATCACACCTGCTATCATTCCCGAAAGCTTAGTCTTTCCGCCGGCATTAATATTCACAATCGTTCTTATAGTTGCTCCGGCACCAGGCAACCCACCAAAAAATGCAGCAATACTATTTCCAATCCCCTGACCTATCAATTCCTGATTAGGGTCATGTTTAGTCTTAGTCATATTGTCTGCGACTACAGAAGTGAGAAGGGAGTCAATAGAACCCAACAAGGCCAAAGTAAGTGCAGTAAATATATAGGGTGCAAAGGTCTGAAAATCAAATCCTGTTATAATTGATAGATTTGGCATAGGCAGCCCACTGGGAATCTCTTGAATTGATCTATAATCTATATTGAATGCATATGCAACACCAGACACTAAAAATAATGCCACTAAGGTGCTCGGCACTTTAGTCGTAATCTTCTTGAAACCATAAATGATTATTATAGTCATTAAAGCTAATATCAACTCTAGCCAATTGATTGATTTCATAGCTCTGGGAAGTATTGATAATGTACCAATGACTCCAGATGAATTTTGTCCAGCAAGGGTTTTCGATTCCGTTAATATTTGATCAGTTGATATTAGGGATGCTCTATTTATGGTTTGTTGAAGTGCATCTACACCTAGGGTACCTTTTTGAACCTCATCATTAACCATACCTTGTATGATAACCTCCTTTGCCTCGTTAGTGAATGACTCAACTAATGCTACATCTTCCTTGGGATAATATCCTATTGCAGGAAGAATTTGAGTTATTAAAATGATGACACCAATCGCTGTCATAAATCCCGAAACTACAGGATATGGAATGTACCTAATATACTGCCCTATACCCAATAAACCTAAAGCACTTTGAAACAATCCTCCCAATAGAAATACAGCCATAATAATTGGTAAAGCCTGTCCAAGATCACCTTCAGTAGTAGCGATTATGCCTGCAATCACAACCATACTCACGGCTGTCATAGGTGCTGTAGGTCCAGATATCTGAGTATTTGTACCACCGAATAATGCAGCGAAAAAACTGACAAAAATAGCCCCATACAGACCTGCACTCGGACCTAAACCTGAACTAACCCCAAATGCCAATGATAATGGTAAAGCCACAATACCCGCAGTAATTCCTCCCAATAAATCTCCCTTAATATGAGAGAAATCAAATCCAAATTTAGTTTTCATAGATGTCTTGCTTTTGCAAAATGATCAATTGTAAATGAGAGTCCATTAATTGAGATTGGTCACCACTTATTTTGATAAGTGCTCATCCCAACTATAGGATGTGACCAATCTTTCAAATCTGGCTCTCTCTTCTTTATTCTTAGCATCTTTTGATCATTAGTAATCAAAAAATAACATCATATGGAACAAATTAAAAATATTCTTATCGCCGTAGAGTTGGACAAAGACTCAGAAGTAGTACTTGAATATGGTCTTACATTAGGCATTATGCTAGATGCGACAGTGAAGTGTCTGCATATCAGTCGCCCATTATCCAATCGAATCCCATATGACAATGAAGAGGTATCCTTAGAGGCTTATGATGAATATATTCTAGAGGATATGGAAACTGTAGATGAGATGGTCGAAAATGATCTGGCGAAACTTCAAATTATGGTTTCTAATGTTTCACAAAAGATAGATATCAAAGACTACCCTATTTCCGTTGATGTGGTTCCCGACTTTGCGGTTACTGGTATATTAGATCAAGCAGAGAAATCTAATGCTGACCTTATCATAGTAGGTTCACATGTAGATTACAAAAAAAAGGATAACGCAATATCTAATCTATCCAAAAAAATAATAGAGGATTCCACTCAATCTGTCATTGTAGTTCCAACATCATATGGAAATAGAAATCTTGATCATATATGTATGTTCATCAACTTTGAATTTGGCGAATTAGATATGATAAAGGACATGATCTGTCTCTTATACACATCTCCGAGCCCACGAGACAGGCAGAAATCT
>CAJXUU010000191.1 GCA_913061325.1 uncultured Saprospirales bacterium
AATCGAGAACATCACCTGCATGTTCAAACCTTCTTAGATTCACTAAGATATCACTTTTAAAATCATACAAGCCTGCCATTTCAGGCGATTCAATTAGTGCTGAATCAATAGCGTTCAATGCAATTTCATAATTCTCTAGCTCATATGCTTCTTCTGCCTTCTGGAGAAACATTTCACTTTTGTTTACTTGTGCAAGTATAGAATTTCCACAAATCAATAAGTATCCGATTAATATTAATTTCATTTTTATTGGCTTAATTATGATTGCTAACTTATTTATAAACGTACTCCTTTTTTATACTAATTCCCATTTTTTTTTTACAAACCAATATTACAAAATACTGATAATCTGCATTTTAATATTTTGATCATTTTCTATTAACCGTTTTTATCCGTTAATTACGGATAAATCACCTTGTTGCAACTTCACGTAAGAAAGAGACTATTCGCGAATCCCCAAAACATGAAATAATGGAATGATTAGAGTAAAGGTAACTAAACGTCAATCCTTCTTTCCTATCCAAAACGGCAGTCCTGCCAATAAAAAAAAGATAACCGCCAATCCCTCCACAGCCAATAAATACCATGGCCAAGGACCTAAGAAATCCAAAAGTGTAGGTGATTGAGGCTTATGGCTTGTGTAAAAATAATTAGAACCGATCAAATAATTAATAATTCCAGTAACAACTAAATAGACATTACCCGCTATAATTGCATTCCAAAAGTCTCGCTTCGTTACTTTCCAATCAAAATTAACAATACAATATATCGGTAAGGAGATCAGAGTACAATGCAATAACCAATACGTCCAATAACTATGATGTGGTGCTGAAAGAGGTAAATCTGGTGTAAGTAATGCCTGCGATGCACCTACGATTGTGAAGAAATACAAAATCCCAAACCACTTTCTTGACTGATGATAGATTACAAATGGGAACACCAATGCTATCGTTCGGCAAATATGAAAAGGCAATCCTTCTTGGATACTAAAAGTGCCATCTATTGCTGTGAGTATCATTCTTAATATCACACATAAAGCAGGTATTGTAGCTAACGAAGTCCCAAATACAATTCTTTGTTTATGAGACAACTTTTGACGTGCAAATATTATAACACTTCCTAATACAAAAATAAAAAAGATCAGTGGCCACCAATGCAGATAGGAAAATACTCTAAAAGAATGTGAAGTATCAAATAAAAAATCGAACATATAAATAGAGTTTAACTTTATCAGATATCCTTATGATATTGATCAATCTGAAAGTATATCAACCAGCTACTTGGTCATTTAACCGTTAAATTATTATAAATTTTTAATTTCGTAGCATATTACAAGAATTGTCCAACTACATTGGGCAAGTTTAAATATTCAATACAATAATAACTAAAGCACTACTAATGCACAATTATCTAAAAACAGTCTCGGTATTTATCATTTTGGCAATGGCCAATGTTGCCTATGCAGGCAATGGAATGTGGTTGCCTATTTTCCTAAAATTACTCAACGAAGCTGAAATGCAAGAGATGGGAATGAAGATCTCCGCTGAAGATATATACAGTACTAATAAGAGTTCGTTAAAAGATGCAATTGTGCACTTTGGAGGATTTTGTACAGGTGAGGTTATCTCAGATCAAGGTTTAGTACTGACCAATCATCACTGTGGATATAGTAATATCCAATCGCACTCATCTGTAGATAACAATCTGTTGAAAGATGGATTCTGGGCTAAGTCTCATTCTGAAGAGCTTGCCAATCCTGGATTGTTCGTGACATTTATAGAGAGCATAGAAGATGTGAGCAAGAAAGTACTTGAAGGTACAAATGATAAAATGTCGATAAAAAAAAGACAATCTATCATAGATAAAAACTTAGCTGCCATCAAAGGTGGGTATAGATTAACAGAATTTCAAGATGTTGTGATCCGTCCGTTTTATAATGGGAACCAATATTTCTTATTCCATACATTGACTTATAATGATGTGAGATTAGTAGGAACACCTCCAGAATCGATCGGAAAGTTTGGTGCAGATACTGACAATTGGGTATTCCCAAGACATACGGGAGATTTTTCTCTTTTTAGAATCTATGCTGGACCAAATAATGAGCCTGCAAACTTTGCGAAAGAAAACAAACCATTCACACCAAAACATTCACTTCCTATTTCATTGGACGGAGTAGAAGAAGGTGACTTTACGATGGTATTCGGGTTTCCTGGTAGAACAAATCAGTATCTTCCTTCACCGGCAGTAGAACAAACGATAAACTCGCTCAATCCTGCTAAAATAGAGATCAGAGACAAATCCCTAAAAATCTTAGATAAACACATGAGAGCTGATGCAGGAATAAGATTAAAGTATGCTTCCAAATTTGCTAGTCTTGCCAATTATTGGAAAAAGTGGATAGGAGAAAGAACAGGTTTGATATCAACTGGAGCATTAAAAAAGAAATATGACCTCGAAGCCGAATACGAGAAAAACGCACCTAAAGATTATAAATATCTAGTGCAAGAATTTAAAGAAGTATATGGAGAGATCGCGCCTTATGCCCTTGCAAGAGACTTCTATTCTGAAACAGCATCTAGGAACATTGAAATACTTCGACAGATGGGATCTTTCAAACGATTGGTCACTGCTTATGAAGAAAATGGTGCCGAAGCTTATACCAAATTGCTACCAAAATATAAGCCACGTTTTGAGCGATTCTACAAGAATTACGAGCCATCTATCGATCAAGAAGTGTTTGGAACACTTACTAAGCATTATGTAGAGTCTCTTGATAGCAAATTTGTTCCAACTTCATTGTCAGACGAATACATGAGGAAGAATCAAATGGATTATGATCAGCTTGCAAATGATTTATATACAAAGAGTAACTTCCCTAAGAAAGATGTCATGATGCGAATTTTCAGTATGGAACCTGAAGTTGCAGTAAAAACAATGAAGGAAGATCCTATGTATCAGTTCTATATTGATTGGAACAGCCTGTACATTAATAAAATATCCGCACCTTACAATTCCCACAAGATTCAAATTGATAGTCTACAGAGACTGTATATGAAAGGTCAAATGTTGACATTCAAAGATAAAAGATACTGGCCAGATGCAAACAGTACAATGAGAGTTAGTTATGGAAAGGTAAATGGGTATGCTCCTAGAGATGCTGTGAGATATCTTCCATTTTCTCATGTAGAAGGAATCATGGAAAAATATGTGCCTGGAGATTATGAATTTGATGTACCTGAAAAACTGATCACCTTAATTGAGAATAAGGACTTTGGTCAATATGCAGATAAAACAGGAAGTGTACCTGTATGTTTCTTAGGTACGAATCATACCACTGGAGGAAATAGTGGTAGCCCCGCAATTGATGGTTACGGAAACTTGATCGGACTCAACTTTGACAGAGTGTGGGAAGGTACTATGAGTGATATCAATTATGACGCTTCGATATGTAGAAATATCATGGTAGATGCCAGATATGTCCTATTTATTATCGATAAGTTGGGTGGAGCAAGACATTTAATAGATGAAATGGAATTAGTAAGACCAAAATCAAATATCAGGAGAAGATAAATGCTTAGCTTAATGCTTGAATTTAAGCACGCTGATTTTTTAAACAAATTCAATAGCTTTTAATATTGCATTTTGTTGAATCGCTGAATCGCTGAATCGCTGAATCATCCTGAGAATCTACGATTCTCTACAATGATCTACGTGTTTGCTGTGCAAACCACTTGATCGCTTAATGATGTTGACCCTGGGATTCTTAAGATCTAATTTTATAAAACAACCTAGTACTAATAAAAGAGATATGAAATATACATTACTTTTTTTCTTTTCAATAATGATACAATGTTCATACGGTCAAGCCGTGGAAGGAACATTACTAGGCACTTGGTCTAATCCTGATTTACCTGCATCAAATGCTCATGACAATACCTACAATGAAGTATGGGGTCTTGCTGTCAATGACCATGAATTTGCAGTATTAGGTACTACATTGGGAACACATATCATAGATGTTACAGACGCCAACAATCCGATTGAACTATTTGTAATAGAGGGCGGAACAACTGGTGGCTCTATCATTCACAGAGATTTCCATGATCATAAAGGATACTTATATTCCATAGCAGATGAAGGCTCTAATACAGCCCTTCAGATCATAGATATTACTCAACTGCCAGATGCTATAGAAGTAGTTTATGAAAGCTCAGAATTTTTCACAAGAAGTCATAACATCTTTATAGATGAATCAAAAGACAGGTTGTACTCATTAATATCAAATGGTGATGCTTTCGGTTATTCTCCGATGAGAATTTTTGACATTTCGGATCCGATAGATCCAAAAGTATTGGGTGCTTATTCTAATCTTGATGGTTATAATATATCACAAGTGCATGATGCATTTGTGAGGAATGATACTGCATATCTAAATTTAGGACCAGGTGGCTTTGCAATAGTCGATTTTGCAGATGTAGACAATCCAAATGTAATTAGTGTTCTTAGTACTGCGGAATATCCGCAATCAGGATACAATCACTCAGGATGGTTAACTGATAATGGTGATTTTTACTATATGGCAGATGAAACATTTGGCAGCGATATGAAAGTACTAGACCTAAGAAATCTTCCAGATATAGATATTCCAACTCTATTCAATGCTGGATCAAATAATGTAACTATACCTCATAATCAGATTGTTGACGGTGACAAATTATATGTCTCATATTACTTCGATGGATTACAAGTATATGATATATCAGATCCTATCAATCCTGTAAGAGAGATGTTCTACCCTACTAGTAAATTTCCTCCTACAAATGGACTTTATAGAGGTGCTTGGGGAGTCTATCCGTATCTTCCATCTGGTAACATCTTAGTATCGGATATGCAAGAAGGGTTATTTATAGTTGATGGTGATTTCTCTACCGCAACTGAAGAAATTGATGAAGAGTTAATTAAACATGAATTCACAATTTCGCCAAATCCAAGTAGTGGTATTTTCGAATTGGATTTAAGCCTATTTTCTGGTCAAGAAGCCTCGGTTGAAATTACTGACAACACTGGAAAGTTAATACTTAGCAAATCATTGTCTACTGATCTTCATTTTCTTGACTTGTCACAATCTCTTGCAAATGGATTATATAATCTTAAGGTATTCAATGGCAAGAAAACAACGACTAAGAGGCTGGTTCTCAGGAATTAATTTAAAAATTACACATGGAAAATCACGATAAGAATAGCCAATTAGAAAGTAGAATAGAAGAATTAGAATATCGAATTTCGATCTTAGAGCGCTTCATTGATTCTCAAACCATTCTCTATGGAAAGGATGATAGGAGTTCGCTAGACGCTTTGAAAATCAACATCAAAAATGATTTAAAGAAGAGAGGTGTTGACACTAAAAATTTCGATAATAGACTTGGTAAAAAATTTTATTTGGAAGATTGAAATGCAAACCATGTAACCAATCAAATGAAATAGATAATTACGAAGAGACTATTAGTTAGAAGGGTAAAAAGTTATCGCATATTCATCTTATTATATAAAATAATGTTTCGAAATTGAGTTGGAGTTTGATTACTTTTATACGGCTACATTTATTGACGATCAAGGATGTGAGTATTCTGCCTCTGTCTATGTAGGCTACGATCATACAATAGATTGTAATGACGAAAATCCTTTTGCAAATAACGAATGTGAATTATCAGAGTTTGATATTATTTGCGACATCACGACTTTCGAATCATTCAATTACATAATGCCGAGTCAAAGTAGTGGTGGTGATCAACCGATAGTTCTTTGTGGAGGAGGAACACCACACAATATATCATGGTTTTCATTTGTAGCATATGGTGGAGATTATTCTATTAATATTTTGCCTTCAGGTTGCTATGGTTCTACTGATGGTCAGGAGGGTATTCAAGTTGGGTTGTTTTCAGATTGTACTTTTTCAAACTCTGCATTTTGCTCGAGTGAATGTAACGTAAATAACATTTCAATTCCTTCACAAAATTTAGTTGAAGGACAAACATACCACATGTTTATAGATGGCTGTTTCGGTAGTGTATGTTATTATGAAATGGAAATTCAAGGATCTCCAGAACCTCCTAGTCTGGCTCCTGAAAGTATAACGTTAACCGCTAATGGTGTAGTACATTCAGAATGCAAATACAGGAGTCGTACAAGAATATTGTGTAGGAACAAATGTACTTTCACAACTAACTGGTGTAGAAATTCAAGGTGAGTACATTTGGTCGGTCTATACTCTTGATGGAGAGCAATATGGTGGTGCTTCATCTGCAACAACGGAACACAACGGCCTCTACCTTACATTTGATACAGAAGGAACATACGAAATTTGTATTGATGAAATTAAAAATGGATGTGATGAATTCACATGGTTTGGTCAAATGTGTTTCACTGTAAAAACTAAAAAGTCGGATGATGAGGATTTTGGTATTCATTATGTTTGTTTAGATCAAGCAAATCAATTTGACATTTCCGTTTTATCAGATCTAGATCCTAATGATGATGGTCAGTCTGGAATACAAGGTACTCTTCCGGATTATCTATACGGCGTAAACACGGTAATTGCGCTCGATGATAAAGGCTGTTCATATGAACAGGAATTCGAAATAGATTTCTATCCTTCTAGTGAAGTACCTACAATTGAAATTATCGAATGTTATTCATCTCTACCTATAGAGATAGATGGGAATCTTATATCCGAAGCATCCTTTGGCGGAGGGAACAGTTTATATTTGGAGGACTATCCACTTCTTCAAGTATCAAATATGTATGGATGCGATAGTATTATCAATCTAAGTGTGGAGTTGTTGAGCTTTCCGGAGAACCTATCCATCCCATCGTTTTGCACAACTGAAGGTATTACTCTAAACTTTGAAGACTATAATAATGATGCATCAACAGATCAAAATTTGACCATTGACATCATAAACCCTGATGGACAATTTATAGCAATGAACTTGAGCCAAAACGACTTTACAGTTCCTCATGGATCAATGGATGGTGAATACACTTTACTTTTTTCAAAAAAAAAATACAAGTTGTGAAAGTTCAAAGGAAATAACGTTAACATTTTCAGGTCTAGAACCAGAAACCCCACAAATAACAAACGGACCAATGTCACTTTGTGCTACTGAAGGAACAGTCACATGTGTAGCAACTAATCCAGATCCAAATGTCGATTTCTCATGGTCTGTAGATGGAGATATTTCAGACTTTACCATCTCAGGTGATCATAATCAGAATATTTCAATCGATTGGAAAGATAGTGGAGGTAGTCTATCCGTAAGAGCTATGAATGATTGTGGCTTTGAAACAAGTACAACAAACAATATTACCATATATGCTAGTCCCGAAATAACATTAAATAATGAGACCGAGACGTGCAAAAATAATGCGTCAATTATCGAACTTGACGTAGACGAAGATTTGATTGACACTTACAGTTGGAATTTTAATGGCGGTACTATCACTTCAGGTAATGGTCTTGGTCCATATTCTGTTATCTGGGATACAGATGGACTCAAACAAATCTCATTAAACACAATTGATGTTTTTGGATGTGATCAATTATTAGAATCAGAGATTATAGTCAATGATACTCCTATTGCAGATTTTTCAGTTCAAGCTGATTCAATATGCATGACTGATCAATTAATCATTACTATGAATTCTCAACAAAACCTGAACCAAAATTGGGTATTTGATGGTGGTATCAATGTGGGTACAAATGATCCAGTTTTATACTTTGACTCCCCTGGATGGAAGACAATAACATTAACCACAGACAATGGAATATGTACTTCTGAGGAAGTAAGCTTGTCAGTCTATGTAGAATCACAAATGGAAGAAATTGAAATCACATGTATGGATCAAGGCTTACATTCATTACTATTTGAATGGAATGATGCGGAAGGTGCTGATGGATTTCTGATTACTATCGAAAATCAACTGGCAGTAACTGTTACTGGCAATACATTCTTAGCAGATCAACTAGAAGAGAATACAGATTATAATATAGAAATATCTGTCATCACACATCATAGATGTCCATCTCCAATAGCATTAACTTCATGTACTACAAAAGAATGTGTGAGCTTAGATTTCTCCTTTGATATACCTGACATGATATGCATTGAAAACAATATGGATTTGGTAGAATTGATTTCTTTTGTTCCTGATGTTGATAAAGGGTTTAGCTGGACAGGAGAAAATATAACTGGATCTGTATTCGATCCAAATGGTTTAGAAGAAGGAATTTACCCACTCCAGATCATACATCAGCTAGATGACTGTATCTCTAATGAAATAGTAGAGATTACATTAGTTGCACCTCCGGAGTTTGATATGGACTACGAAGATAAGCTATGTTTTGGCGAAGATTTTACATCAATAGAAATATCTGTTTCAGAAAATACCTATACTATCCTCATTGATGGTGAGATCTCTGAAAATGTATTTGAAATAACTCCAGGAGCTCATGAAATCGTAGTCATGAATAGTGACATGTGCGCTACTTATGAATCTATATTTATTGAACAATCCGAAGAGACTATAATAAATATTCTTGGCGATTTTGAAACCGAAGAAGGAGAAGACCACTCATACAGTATAGATCAAGCATCGATGTTAGATCTTGATCTCAACTCTATTGTCTGGACTATTAATGGTACAGAATACTGTGCTGGTGAAGAATGTATCTCAATAAATCCAAACTTAAAAATCGATTCCGACTTAGAAATATATGTTCTCAACAATGACGGTTGTGAAGTGTCAACAAAAGTAAGAGTATTAGTCGATGAATTAAAACCAATGCTGGTAATCCCAAATATTTTCAGCCCTAACAATGATGGTGTGAATGATTATTGGTTTGTAGTGCCTAATAAAGAGAGCGTAAAGGTTGAGAGCGTCAGAATAGTAGACCGGTGGAATAACATAGTATATTCTCAAATCGATGAGTCACCAAATATTGAGATGAAATGGGATGGCAAATTTAATGGAACTGATCTCCAACCTGGTGTCTATGTTTACACCATTAGTTTTTCAGCTAATAATAATTCTGAAACAATATATGGAGATATTACTATCATAAAATGATACTTACATCTATCACGAATAACACTCAAAGGAACTCGTCTTGATTGACGGGTTCCTTTCTATTATTGGAAGACAGAATACAAATCAAACTCATATATATATATTCATTATTTGTATATCTTTGTCAACCTATAGAATGAAATGAATTTAGGACAGTAATTTTTTTTATCTATTTCAAATTTAAATACTAGTCAGAGGCCCATGTTTGATTTCCATAAGGATAAACAGAGATACTTTAATATGCAGTATACTAACTCTAAGGAGTATATATTGCCCTTCATAAAGAAACATATCAGCCATGATAAAAAGCTAGATGTGTTGGAAATCGGTTGTGCTGAAGCTGGTGTTTTGAAGGCATTCACTGATAAGGGTCATCAATGTGTAGGAATAGAATTGGATCCTAATCGGACAGAAATTGCTAAAGCGTTTATGGCAGAAGAAATGGAATCTGGCAAGATAGAGTTCATGTCAAAAAATATTTACGATATTGATGTAAAGAAAGATCTAAAAACAACATTTGATCTTATAATATTGAAAGATGTAATAGAACATATACACGACCAAGCAAAATTCATGTCGTTTCTTCATAAATTCCTTAAGCCAGATGGTAAAATATTCTTTGGCTTCCCTCCATGGCAAATGCCTTTCGGAGGTCATCAACAAGTAGCAAAAAGCAAAGTACTATCTTCTGTACCATATTATCACATGCTCCCTAGGTCGATTTATAAATGGATCTTAAAAGCATTTGGTGAATCTCCCCAAAAAGTAGAGAATATGCTAGAAATAAAAGATACCGGTATATCTATTGAACGTTTCGAAAAGATCTTAAAAAAAGAAAATTATACGACGCTCAAAAGGCAACTGTATCTTATAAATCCGATATATAAATATAAATTTGGACTGAGTGCTAGAAAACAACTCGGTATTATAAGTGCAATTCCTGTCTTAAGGAATTTTCTTTCTACCTGTGCTTATTATTTGATAGAAGAGAACAAATAAAATAACTATTTAACTATTGATTGAGCTTGTACTATATGTCTTTCATTGTGCATGATTACAAATTGAAACACATCACCAAGTCTCATTTTTATCCATTTTGTCAAGCTTATTGCCGTTTTAATTTTTGTCAGATTGTAATCCTTAGCTTCTTCTAATAGTCTAAGCATTTCTTCTTGATTTGATAAAAACTTAGTAATAACAGCATCTGAATTAAGATCAACTTCAGGTATATAATCTTTGAATGCTTTTATTTTCCCTTCCTTTCTATAGTCCATAGAATTAGTGAAGTAATTCCCTAACCAACCGCTTGAAAAAGTTAAAGAAGAGCCTTCGCTTGTGGTCCGTTTTAAGGATTTCTTTATTGCAGGATTATAATAATCATAGTATAGATTGAGATGTTCTAGATTTTGGATTACACTCCATCCACCTGTGTCTGTTGTTGCCAAGAGTTTTTCACTACTTATCCCATTAAAATGACCTGTTACTATTTCTGATTGACGACGAACTTCTTTTTGTAGTTGTTCAATTAGAAGAATTTTATTCTGTGCTTTCATTTATATCCATTTCGATACAAAAATGAGACATTTAGTAAAAATATATGTTGGTATTTACCAAGATTAGTAATGATACATTAATAAAGTACGTTTTTATGTGCAGCTATTTTTTCATTCTCCAAGGCAAAAAACGTAGGCAATGCAGAGCATAGGCGAGGC
>CAJXUU010000192.1 GCA_913061325.1 uncultured Saprospirales bacterium
GATCTACACTATCCTCTTCGTCGGCAGCGTCAGATGTGTATAAGAGACAGCAAGTATGCTGGAGTATATATTATTATTATTCAAATTGTTATTTGGTCATTATAGAAATCCATCCAATGAAAAATATTTTGCCGTCGAATTGAATAGATTCATTTGAAAACTTTTCAATTCGCTATAAGTTGTAAAAATACAAGAATTTATAAATCAATCGTGTCACCAGGTTTTAATCCTTCTTCAGATGATTTATCTTCTTTCTCGTTTTCAGTAGATTCAGGTTTTTCAGTAGATTGACTGAACAAATCCGAAATTTCGATTTCTTCTTTCTCTTCTTCTTTTTCGTCCTCTATTTTAAGAGGATTCAGATGTTCTATTTTCAATATTTTATATTCCCCAACTTTGTTCCCTGCAGCTTTCCAGCCTTTCACATCTATGAATTCTGACAAGCTAACTTCCTCTTCTTGTTTTGTACCTCCCGACTTATGAGAATACTTGATGATTGGGTCCGCAGCAGAAGTTGCAAAGTATAATTTACTAGATGAAGATTCTGTAATGAACGGATATTTAGTATCTAATTTGCTGGTTTCTATATTAAATCTCTTGATCATCACCCATTCTTTTTCACCATCGAAATAGATTACACTGATTACAGAATCGGGGGCAATTCTTGATACTTCCATCAATTTATTGACATCATACTTTTTATTTAAGTCAAGTTCGTTGACTTCATAAGTTCCGTCATTATAGATGGCTAAGATGCTGTTTTCTGTATCAAAACCACCAAGATAGATTCCTCTTTCATCAGTATTTAATCTACCACTGACTTCGTCCATCCATACTTTGATCGCACCGAGAGAAGATTTACCAACAGATATTTGAGTAATTTTTCTTACTGGGTGTTTAGTTACGATATTACCCCCTGCAGCTCTACCTTTGATTGCGATCTCACCAAAATCAAAGTCAAAAACTTTCTTTTTTGCACTACAACCTGGGCTTAGTTGCACATTCACAATCTCAGATTCTCCATTAGAGTTTACCGTGAAGTAGAGGAGCTTTGACCCTTTGGCGCCTTTAGTAAGGTCATAATCTTTATCTCTTGTGATCGATTTTACATTGAATCGTTTTGCCATCGCTCTTCCTGTCTGAGCATCAACATATACCAGATTATAGGTTGTTCTGTCATCTCCCTTTTTCCACACCGCAGTATGGATGATGTTTTTTCCAACGAAGACTTTATCCGAAATTTTTACTACTTTGAATGTTCCATCCTTCATGAATGCAATCACATCACTGATATCAGAACAGTCCATTACAAACTCATCTTTTTTCATTCCTGTACCAATGAATCCATCTTTATAATTCACATAAAGCTTGGCATTATTAGCCACTACCTGTCTTATCTTGATCGTCTCAAAACTCCCGAGTTCCGTTCTTCTCTCTCTTCCTTTACCATATTTAGATAATAATCTCTCGAAGAAGGCAATCGAAAACTCAGTCAAGTGCGCCAGATCGAATTTCACTAGCTCTAATTCCTCAAGTAGTGATTTTATAAACTCATCTGCTTTGAAAGAGTTGTATTTTGAAATACGCTTGATTTTGATTTCTGTCAACCTCACGATGTCTTCTTCGGTAACATTTCGATTCATTGCCAATCGAGTATCCCCAGCCTTTCTATCTGAAGGAGTAGAAATATACGTTTTCAAACCAAGATCAATTGCCTCGATTACCGCTTCCCACGTTTCACATTCTTCAATATCTCGATAGATTCTTTTTTCTATAAATATCTTTTCTAGACTTGACATGTGCCATTTCTCCTCTAGCTCTCTTTTCTTGATTTCCAACTCCATTTTCAGAAGCTGCTTCGTCTGCTCCGTCGATATCTCAAGTATATCAGATACAGCCAAGAACATAGGTTTATTATCTACAATCACACAAGCATTTGGTGAAATACTCACTTCACAATTGGTGAATGCATACAACGCATCTATTGTCATATCTGGTGAAACACCAGGTGCAAGATCAATCCGTACTTCTACCTCTGCAGCAGTATTGTCTACCACTTTCTTTATTTTTATCTGACCTTTTTCATTCGCTTTTAATATACTATCGATCATAGCATTCGTAGTCACTCCATATGGTAATTCTATGACTGCAATGGTTGTTTTATCTATGACCTCTATTTTAGCTCTCACCTTTATCTTTCCACCTCTTTTACCATCATTATATTCAGCAACATCAACTGATCCTCCAGTCTGGAAATCAGGATAGATCTTCACTTTTTTACCTTCTAGTATTTTAATAGATGCCTTTATAATTTCGATGAAGTTATGCGGCATTATCTTCGTCGAAAGACCAACTGCAATGCCTTCTACTCCTTGTGCAAGTACCAATGGAAACTTCGCAGGAAGTGTAATAGGTTCTTTATTTCTACCATCATATGATAACTGCCAGTCTGTAGTCTGCGGATTGAATAATACCTCAAGTGCAAACTTTGTCAATCTAGCTTCTATATATCTTGCTGCTGCAGCAGAATCTCCAGTTCGTATATCTCCCCAGTTTCCCTGACAATCAATAAGAAGATCTTTCTGCCCTAGATTGACCAATGCTCCTCCGATCGCTGCATCACCATGCGGGTGAAATGCCATCGTTTGTCCTATAATATTGGCTACTTTGTGGAATCTACCATCATCCATCTTTTTAGTAGCATGAAGTATTCTTCTTTGTACTGGTTTCAGTCCATCGTCAATGTCTGGCACCGCTCTTTCTAATATTACATAAGATGCATAATCAAGAAAATACTCTTTGTACATACCCGTAAGCGTAGTACCATTTTCTTCTTCATTACCATCGTTTTCCAACGTTACATCTAAATCCATTCCCTAGTATTAGTCCTAAATATCTGTCTTCTTCAATGCAATATTTGGGGTAAACATTGAAAGAGCGTAAAAATACATAAAAGAAATTTATAATACGTAATTGAATAGACTTCGATAAGAATAGAAATAGGTTTTAGGAATTAATCGAATGTAGATCGACATAAACCGTAGGTGTGTAATGATAGTAAATATGACTAGGGATATGTATGGTATGTAGGGTTGTTTTTTCATTTGTGGTTTATATATAGAACACTTTTATATACTCCAATTCTACTATCACATCCATTACTTGTATTTCTTTTATCTCGCAATAATCGATTATATTATGATAGTCTAATTTTATTTCATTTTTTTTTCACTTAACTATTCTGTGGTTTTTCATCCCATTTCCCAGCAATAACGTCTTCTCTCAAGTTAGTTAGAATCTCACCTAAGAGATTATAACCTAACCACTTTTCTCTCTTCTTTGCTCTTTCATCCTCCTCAGCAAGCCCTATACCCCATATTTTGTCATTCGGTGCTGCCTCTACTAAGGTATTAGGACTAGTATCTAGCAACATATTTTTCAAATCAGGATTGCTATTAAACTTGTAGCGATTAGCGCTATAAACTACACCAATCCTATGAAAATCCCATACGTCCTCATCAAAATTACTTACTTGCCTTCCTAGTTCTTTGATTTTCCTAACGTTGTCAGTCTCCATGATTTTTAAAGCGACCAATGAGTCTCCACATATAATCGACTTGTATAACATCATATATTTTTCCGCTGATGAAAATTCAATTTCAGAAGATCCAAAGTGGACTTTCTGCCATTCAGAAACAAAATGACCTCCACTAAATATCGGTGCTTTAAAACTAACATTATACCACTGAGAAAATGGACTTGATGTAGACCAAAAAAATTGGAACTTCTCCTCTTGCGGCCTTTTCCGTATTAATCCTTTTAATACGGAAGAAAATGGATCACGGTCCATCTTATTCGCAAACATAGTGCATCGTGCCCCTGCTTTTTTTACAGCTTCATCAAAAGTAATATTCTTATAATCGATTGGTGGAGGTGGAGGAAATGTTTTTTTTGGATACATAGTATCAAGATACTTTCTAAGCTCCATATATGGTAATGTTCTCATCTCTTCTGTTGTAAGTTTTTTTGGGGACTTCATATTTATTCTAATTTATATCTAATTACTGGAATTTCCAGTCCTGTTTCAGTGGAGATGCCCCAAAAAAGTAATCATTTCATCTTTTGTCAGACCGTTTGTCCCACCATGGTCGAGGTTTAAAACCTCGATCAAATTACGATCATCACGAATCTACAAATCCCTACACTAACTACAAATCAAACTTCGTAATCAATGTCACCGATAACGGAGATTCTAAGTCATCGTCATTTCTAGCGCTACTGTAAAGATAATCAACACCATTTACAGTGATTCCGGCTCTGACAGGATTTTGATGTATATAATTGATCTTTTGCCACATCCAATCTGTTCGCACTAGTTCGATTGGATGATTATCTCTTTTCCAAAATTGATAGACTTTGTTGTTTTTATTATGCTTTGCATAATACTTAAACAGCCGAATCATCCATTCTTGTCTGCTTTCTGACGGATTCGCAAGTATAGCATTTATTATTGTTTTTGATGTGTGCTTCTTAAAGTCTCTTATAATGTCAGACAATAGAAATCCTTCTTCTGCGGCTACGACAAGATGCATATGATTGGTCATTATTACATATGCATATACGATTAGCCCTTTATTGTCTTGGCAGTATTTTAAGCTATCTATTATAATGTCTTTGTAATCTCTTCTAGAAAATACATCTAACCAACCTACTACAGTTGACGTTATAAAATGAATATGATTTTGATTTACAATTTTATGGCCATTCATGTGTAGTATCGTGTGAGATTGTAAATATAGTTATTTGGAATAATTAGTGCACTAAGAACTAAATATCCCACCCCATATACTAGTTCTTTTTTGTGTATATATCGTTGAAGAACCACTCCTTTAGCTGCGGCTAAAGTCCTGAACCTTCGCCTCATCTATACAAAAAACTCCTGCCTCTATGTGGTAGTTTACTTAATACTTAGTGCACTAGACTTTCCCTTTATTGTAATCATAGTTTGATCGAGGATAAAATCCTCGACCATGTTGGCGAATCTACAAATCCCTACACTAACTACAAATCAAACTTCGTAATTAATGTCACCGATAATGGAGATTCTTCCTTATTCTAGATCCACTTATAGAACGTTCATTCAACTCGTAAATGTCCATTAAAAATCAACACATATTTAAATTTTTATGATAGGAATAAATATTATCTTTGCCGTTTCGTTTTGAAGTCTTACTTATGGTTTGATTTCTATTTATTTGCCCATTATTAACGGATCGTTAGAATATGAAACAATACGAGAGATATCTTATCACTTCTGCCTTGCCATATGCAAATGGTCCATTACATATTGGACATCTTGCTGGAGCCTACTTATCAGCTGATATTTATGCTCGATTTCGTCGTATGATGGGAGAAGATGTAGTATTCGTATGTGGATCTGATGAACATGGTGCTGCCATCACACTCAGAGCTGCAAAGGATGGAATCACTCCACAAGAAGTAGTAGATAGATACCACAATCTATTCAAAGAGACTTTTGATAGAATTGGAATTTCATTTGACATTTACCATAGAACATCTTCAGAGCTGCATCATGAAACTTCACAAGAATTCTTTACTAATCTTTATGAAAAAGGAGAATTCGAAGAGATAGAGTCTGAACAGTATTATGACGAAGAACAAAATCAATTTTTAGCAGATCGGTATATTACCGGCACATGTCCAAAGTGTGGTCATGAAGAGGCCTATGGTGATCAGTGTGAAAATTGTGGGTCAACATTAAGTCCTACAGATCTAATAAATCCAAAATCTACAATATCAGGATCTACTCCTGAAATGAGAAAAACAACGCATTGGTATCTACCACTCAATAAATATGAAGCATGGCTCAAAGAGTGGATATCCAAAGGTGAAAAAGATGATAAAAAGCTACACGATCCAGAAGAATGGAAAAAACATGTTCTTGGGCAATGTAATTCTTGGTTAGATGGTGGACTACATCCTCGATCAATGACTAGAGATCTTTCTTGGGGGGTGGATGTACCGCATAATATCAAAGGACACGAGGGCAAAAAACTCTATGTGTGGATGGATGCTCCTATCGGGTATATATCAGCAACAAAGCAATGGGCAGCTGATAATAAAAAAGACTGGGAACCGTATTGGAAAGATGAAAACACGGCACTTCTTCACTTTATTGGGAAGGATAATATCGTATTTCATTGTTTGATATTCCCTTCCATATTAAATGCTCATGGAGATTACATTCTACCAGTAAATGTTCCTGCTAATCAGTTTATGAATCTAGAAGGAAAAAAACTTTCTACCTCTAAAAATTGGGCAGTTTGGGTACACGAATACCTAGACGAATTTCCTGGCAAAGAAGATGAACTGAGATACTGCATGATCAAAAACATGCCAGAAACAAAGGATAGTGAATTCACATGGAAGTCATACCAAGAAGCGAATAACTCTGAGCTCGTAAATAATTTAGCCAATTTCGTGAACCGTGTAGTTGTTCTTGTGAATAAATACTATGATGGTGTTGTGCCACCTTTTGATGAAAATCAAGATTTAATTGGTGCAGCTGACCCTATGGATGCTGCATATCATGATTCTGAATTATTGAGATTATTCGATGATATTCATGTCGCAAGCTCTTACATTAGAAATTTCGAGTTCAGAAATGCACTTCAGAAATTAATGGAGATATCATCTAATGGAAATACGATTCTCCAAGCCAATGAGCCATGGAAAGCCCAAAAAACAGATCCAGAATCTGTAAAGGTGGTTATGAATTTAGCATTGCAATATGTAACAACTTTAAGTGTGGCGATTAAGCCATTTTTACCTTTTACATCAGATAAAATGCGCGCATTGTTAAATCTGCCATTGGTTGATGATAATAGTGGTTACTTAGATTTAACTAATGACCTAGCTGAGGGAATTCACCCCATAGCTGATGGTCATAAAATAGGTTCTCCAGATCACATTTTCTCTAGAATAGACGATGCTGTGATAGAAGCACAAGTAGCAAAATTACAAGCAAATGCTCAATCGAACGAAGCTGCAAAAGAAGAGACCACTGAAAATACAATCGCTCCTGTAAAGGAAGAAATCGCCTTTGATGATTTCATGAAAATGGATATCAGAACAGCGACCGTTACTGAGGCCGCTAAAGTTAAAAAAGCGGATAAATTACTTCAACTGACACTTGACTTAGGATTCGAAACTAGAACAGTAGTCTCTGGTATCGCTGAGCATTATGCACCTGAAGATATTATTGGCCAACAGGTATGCTTGTTAGCTAATCTCGCACCAAGAAAAATCAGAGGTGTAGAAAGTAAAGGAATGGTTCTTATGGCAGAAGATGCTACAGGAAAACTTGTTTTTGTGAGTCCAAGTGAGGTTAAATTTGCAAATGGTAGTGGGGTGAGGTAGGATTTGTTGGATTTGTTGGATTTGTTTTAATCATCCCGTGAATTTTCAATTCACTACAATGATCTACGTGTTTACTTCGTAAGCCACTTGATCGCTGAATTGTTTGAATGTTTGAATGTGTGAATGTGTGAATGTGTGAATGTGTGAATGTGTGAATGTGTGAATGTGTGAATGCTTGAATGTTTGAATCGCGGAATCATTCCGAGAATTTACGATTCTCTACAATGAGCTATTTGTTTGCTAGCCCAAGAATTTGCAATTCTCTACACTAGCCTTCGTGTTTGCTTCGCAAGCCACTTGGCTGTGCAAAACACTTAAATGCGAAAAATTGAAAGGAACCTGTAGAATTTACCGCCAAATTTATTGCTATACTTGCCATGACTAAAATAATAGTTCAATATGCAACATCCTATACTCCAAAGAGTAGAATTACTTATATCACAAGGAAGAATCGTTGATGCAGATCAACAAATAAGGGCATTTCTCCAAGATGATCCTACAAGTGAGTATGGCAGGTACTTGTTGGCTTACATTCTATATTTTCAAGGAAAAAGCAAAGAAAGTGAGCTGATTACAATCCAACTACAACAAGATGATCCTGAAAATCCTGCCTATTTGGCCTTATTGGCAGAGATTAACATGAGGGAAGATGAGTTAGATGCTGCCGAAGAAAAAGGGAATATGTTGCTTCAGATGTCACCTTATGAAGTACAGTTTCATAATTTGATGTCAAGGATAAAGTTTGCACAGCGATACTTTGATTCCTCATTGAAATATGCAAATAGTGCACTAGAGATTGATCCTGAGAACTTGGAAGCACTCAATCAAAAAACACTCGTAGCGGGAATGTTAGGGGATCGGCAAAGTGCCAAAAACACCATATTAGAAGCACTAGAAAAGAATCCTGAAGATCCGTACACGATCGCTAATCATGCACATCAACTGCTCAAAGAGGGAAATGTAAAGGAAGCTCTAGATAGATTCGGAGAATCCCTAAGCCTTAATCCAAATAACAGCCTTGCTAGATATGGAATGCAAGAAGCACTAAAGTCCAAATTCTTTTTATACAAGCTGTTTTACAAGTACTTTGATCTAATGGGTCGTCTTACAGCAAATGGATCTTGGGGCTTTGTTATTGGTACATATGTGTTATATCGATTGCTCAATTATGTGTCAAGAACTAATGAAACGCTTTCGCCCATCGTTACTCCTTTGATGTATTTATTGTTGGCATTTTTTATTCTTTCATGGATAATCAATCCACTGATGAATCTGTATTTGATGACCAATAAATATGGACGACTTCTTTTAGATGATGATGACAAAAAGATGGCGCAATATACCGGTGCCTCTCTACTTATTGCTTTTATAGGATTTGGACTGTATCTAACACTCGGAGGAGAGACAAACTTAATGGCAGGTATATTTTTCGTGGGAATGATGATTCCTTTAGGTTCATTCTTAGCGCCTTATGATATGGGTCAAAAGAAGAAATTAACAATGTTTACTGTTGGTATCTTTATATTGGGCGTGTTAGGTTTGGTCTTACAGAATGATGCTTTACTTACGGGAGCGTTTATAGCTCTATTTGCATATCAAATTTATATGAATTCAGTAGCTATAAGCAGTAGTGCTAGGAAAAAGGAATGACCGTGCGTTCTCTTTTTGAATAATATTATTGAGTAAATACTATCTTCTGTCCTTGTAAACTTGGTGTCTCGGTGAGACAAACAATAACTTTCATTGCAATGTTATTCTAGAAACTTCATTTTTCTTTATTACATTAGATCATATGATTCGATTTATTCAAATATTTATCATTTTCTGTTTTTGGGGGTTTTTATCAAATAGCTTGGCTCAGTCGGTTACGGTAAGTAAAGAGATGAGTATTCGAAACGATGTAGCGTATGATGTAATCGGCGTGGTGGCGGATAATATATTGCTCTATAGAGATAAGGGAACTGAGAAAGTGGTTGAAATCTTTGACCAGAATATGAAACACTTATTCGACAGAGAAATCACACTCGAAAAAAAGAGTGCCGATGTATACGCTATCGTGCCTCAAGATACTTGTTTCACTATTATATATGGGTATCGAGATAGAAGAGAGTACTTCATGAGAGCTCAAAAATATGATCAATTTGGCTTGATGATAGATTCAGTGACCTTTGTGGGAGGAGTGGTTGATTTTAAGTTGGAAAACTTTCGATATGAAACTTCTGAAGATAGATCTAAGACTTTATTGTTCACAACTCGGAAGAATGACTTATTGTATACCTATATGATCGACAATAACGAAATGACTCTAGCGTGGGCCAAAGAAAGTAAGTTGATTGGTCTCAATGTTAGAAAAGATTTTCGAGGTGCGCTTGTATCAGATAGAGGAGAAGTCAATGTACTATTTGAAATAGATAACTCAAAATACGATCGAAAAAAACATCATCTTATGCTGCTTGGATTCGACCATAATGACGGATTCTTTGAGAATAAATTTACATTTGATAATAAGCTCACTGTTGATTTGGAACTAGGGTTCGATAATGTGAATCGTCGAATTATTATCGCTGGACTAGTCTCAGAAGATAGTGAATATAATGCTACAGGCTTCTTCCATTTGACAAAAAATATTGATGAGCTGGAGGAAGTCACGCAGATTGAAGATCAAGATTTTGATGTTAAGCTTCTAGAAGAATTATATGGTAAAAAATTAAGCAAAAAGAAGAAATTAAATGATTTTGTCACTCGAGACATAGTGCTACGTGGTGACGGGGGTTTTCTTCTCCTCACAGAAATGAATAAAGAATACTATCGTAGATCTGCATTCAATGGTGGAACACGAGGAGGAGGTGGCTTCAATGGTGGAGGTCGAGGATGGGTGGATATTTATAATGAAGATGTGATTGTTTTTGCTGTCCGACCTGATGGTACCGAACATTGGAAAAAGATCCTTTACAAAAAGCAATTTTCTCAAGATGATGGAGGTGTATTCAGCTCCTATTTCTTGTTCAAAACTCCAAGTCGATTACGAATCATTTATAACGACGAAATAAAGAGAAATAATACTGTTAGTGAATACGTGATGGACCCATTAGGTAATTTTGAACGAAATAGCCTACTCAGTACCGAATACCAAAACCTTAAATTACGATTCCAAGACGCTGTACAAGTATCTTCAGATGTACTCCTTGTTCCTAGTGAAAGAAACTTTAAGCTTAGTTTAGTGAAGATAGAATATTGAATGTTGCGGAATCGCGGAATCATCCCGAGAATCTCAGATTCTCTATAATGATCTACGTGTTTGCTTTACAAAC
>CAJXUU010000193.1 GCA_913061325.1 uncultured Saprospirales bacterium
CGTCGGCAGCGTCAGATGTGTATAAGAGACAGTAATAGAGGTATAATTTTTGATATTTTTTCCATTTTAATTGTTTTTGATTCTTTGTTCAAAATTATATGGAATACTCTATTTAAATTCTACCAAATTGACTAAAGGTCACTTTCATTGGTCTATCGGGTCTTTTCTTAAGGGAACGGTTACTGCAAGCGATTTCAGTTACTCCAGTTCTGCAATCATTTATAAACCCAGCTTATTTTTAATGTAGTCGCTTGTGAGATGTTTGACAACTTCAAATGGTTCACATTGCCTATTTTCAGATTCAATTTGAATGAGTCCGATTTTATTTGCAACCTTTAAAGCTGCAACATTTAAGATTGCATTCCTTTTACCAATTCCCAAAAGTGCTCCGCCCATAGAAACTTGGACACTGTTGCTTTCATTTTCAAAAGAATGATTAATCTTCTCTACACATTCGAGAAAAAAAGTGTTGTCTGGAGCGCTCTTCTTTTTGGATTTTGACAGTTCGTATGTGAGACCATAACTGCAGCTGCGTCGAATAGCATCTTTGCTGTCTTTCCACATCAATATTAAGTCCATAGCAAGAGGTGATTTGGATAATGGCGTTCCACAAGCGGAGAAAACATGAGCTAATTGTCCTTGGTTCAGACCCTCAACTTGTATTTCGGCTTGTTCTATTGTGATCTGCTTGGGGTCATCGATGAGAATCGAAATAATCTTAGCATCATATATATCACTTTCCCACAATTGAGTTGCTAGTTCATGATCTTTACCAATCTGTTTAGCCAGTTTGCGCAGAACAGTTAAACCTATACCAAAACTCTCTATCTTTTTGGCCCTGGTCTTCCTCTGTTTCCACTTCAGAATTCCTGACTCGTTCTCATTGGCTTTAAGGATCTCGATAACTTGAGTATAATTCATACGGGCATTTATTTATTTCAAATGACAGAATAACTAACAATAATCTAGAATCTAAGCTCTCAACTACCACCAACGGGGCTAGATTTTTTAATCATCTTGATTTTATTAGGCATTGCTAGGCACATGCATATTTACTAAAATAGCAATTTTCAAATAATTACCTTTATTTCCCAACCTCAATCCTTTGTATAAGCGTCTATATAGATAGATACTACGCTTCGTTAAAATCATTAGTTATGAAAATTAGTCATTTAACTTATTTAGCAATTGCAGCCATCCTTTATTTTGCAGCTTGCTCTTCTGATTCTAGTGACGGTTTAAATCATTCTAGAGTAATATACACACCGACTGGTTGTTGCTCCAATCTATACGCGCTAGACCAAGTAAATACACCTGACACTTGTGGATCTCCATATCAGTTACTTTATGGCATTAATTTAGATGAATTTGAAATTAAACAGAATTATTCTTTTGGAGATACTATAGCTATCAATTTTAATTTTAAAAATGAATGTGAAGCGGAATCGGACGAATACGATTGTCCAATTGTTTGTGACAAGAGACATGGTTCGCCCATTTACATTATTTCTATTGATTAATATTTGAGTAACGCCCTAGTTTCCAAATTAAAAACAATGTTGACCTACTTATTCAAAAAATAATCCATCATAGCTTTTGCCGACACCTCACCTTTTCGTTTAATAAAATCTCTAGGAGTATTATCTCCAATTTCATATGTAATTCCGGTAGCACCAAATTGTTTATTGAACCATCCACTTGATGTGGGTCTAGTTACCGCCCCAGGCTGCTCATTAATGTCGTCCATTTGTAATTCCACTCTTATACTTTCTAGCCACTTCTTCGTGAAATCAGGAATCTTCCTCTTTACGGATTCATCAGGTGTATAATAGACATCATGGTACGTACTATGAAAATCAAGCCCTAAAAGGACATTGTTTTTATTTAAAGCAACTTCGTTAACGATATGATTTGTTACTTGCGCTATTTCTGTTTGATTGTACTCACTCCAATCTCTATTTAAGTCAACACCACCAGTATTATGTCGATAATGTCCTAGATCAACCCCATCCGGATTTAAGAGAGGATACACTAGCACTCTATACTTTTCTAAAAACCCATTCGAAGATCCATCTTTTATAATCGATTCAACAAATGATTGCATGGCAAAATACCCAGTAACTTCAGGTGGATGTTGTCGACTTAAAATGACAATAGTCGGTTTCTTTTTATCATTGCCTATAGATAAATTCATAAAATACAATGGTCGGCCCAAAGCACTTTTCCCTATTTCACTTATTGCTACTGCCTCATTACCGTTAAATGAATTTACCCAAGCTCCTACCCTCTTGGTGTCTTGGATTTCTTGAGACGCCACCCATAATGTATCACTACTTAAATTAAGCTTAATCCGAGCATGTTTTTTATTATCATCTAGTTCTATGAAGCTTGTATCTAAGCCAGTCCAATTCTCACCATCCATACTTAACTTTGGATTGTAACGATGTTCATGGTCTGTATAATAGAGTTCCAATTCAATAGTCCGAGGTGTATCAGACCATATTTTAAACGCATACCATGGACTTTCATTAATAGGTGTATTTTCTGGGCTAATTGTTGTCCGAAATGTACTGTCGTTTAAAATAGAAAAGTTGCTTAAACGAGCCCCAGGGAATTTATTAGTTGAACCTACCGAACCTATACTATATGTTTTGACTGATTGATATCTTATAGGTTTAGTTTTTGTGTCAACTGGCTTTATGTAATCGTGATTCATATGCACCCATCCTTTTTTCGGAGAACTACAGGCAGAAATACACAATACGAGCACTATAAATTTAAAATATCTCATTGTTTATTTTTGGAAATTTATGATTAGCTGAGTTTTGTTTCTTCTTATCGCCATTTATGAAGACAAGATGACCAAAAAGTAAGCAATGTAATGAAGATTTCCTGTTATGTGCTAGATTCTAATTCTCAATAATTATTCTTTCCACAACTTTCCGACCCGATTTAAGATCTTTTATTTCGATCAGATATAAACCTGTTGGTATTGATTCCAATTTGATTTGACTTGAATTCATTGATGTTTTTAATGGTGTGCCTTGCAAATCAAACAAAGTAACTTGAAACTCCAATTGCCCAGATACATCAATATTGATAACATCAATGGCAGGGTTAGGATATATATTTAAAGTGGCTTTAGATAATTCGAAAATTGAAGAAATCAAATCATTTCCATCACAGTCTTCATCAATTCCATTGTTCGCAATTTCTTCTGCATCAGGATTAATATCTGGATTATTGTCATCGCAATCATCAATGAGAAGGAAGCCATCTCCGTCTAAGTCATCATCTGGGGTGAGTTCATCGCAGTCATCATCAATTCCATTGTAAGCCACCTCTTGTTGATCGGGATTTACATCTGGATTTTGATCGTTACAATCTACATCCGCAGTAAATCCATCTTCATCCGAATCTTTGTATTGAAATTCAATGGAAGCTGTCACTCCTGTGGAATAGGTATAAAAAGTGGAAACATTACTGGTATCCAGTCTGACAGCTCGAACCATGTACACATTTGATCCTACCAATGGACTAACATCAGCAAAGCTATTTAATTGAATAAAATCGGAGTTGAGTTTTGTAAAATTCTCCTCCATAAAAGCAGCTCGGTAGACATTATATCCTACAATTGGTTCTGAGATATTCTCTGCCCAGTTCATTATAATTTCAGTAGAATCATTATTTACTACATCCAAAGATTCGACTTTCGGAAGTACATAAGTTTTCAAACTTGGATCACCGATCAGCATGTTGCTAACTGTATTTGAGTTGTAGCCGTTAAATCCTAGCCATCTAGGCTCATAATTTAAAAATGTTCCTCCTGTATAGCCGTGCATAGCCATTTTATGACAGAATCCGAACGTCTGACCACTATTCAAATATTGAAATGGGTTGGTAAAAACACCCCATGTTGCCGCAATGGTATTTCCTTTTGATGCACAAGCTGCCGACAATAAGTTGTTATCATATGACCAATTACCAAAATAGCTACCTGATAAGGTTATAAAAGATACTTGCAAAGAGTCTTCTTTAAATTGGTTGCTCGTTACAATATTATTGCACGATGTAGCAGAACCAAAACTATCTCCAAATCCATGTCTATATGAGTTAGCGGTCGTTTCTATTCTAAAGTTTTTATTTTCTACCTGACCAAATTTTCGATCAAGTCCAGCAGCTCCAGATAATAACCAAAGATCTTTTTCCATATGTACAGGAAATACATTCTGTGATTGTAGGATTATTTCATTTTCAATTTGAGTAACCCCAGTTCTATAATTGATGTTTTTTTGCAAATACCGCTCATACAATTCTGAAGGTTCTTCCGTATACATGGGGAGATTCTCAAAATATATTCGACCGATTTCTAGCTCAGTAGGCGAAGGAGTATAGGTCTGATCAAATTTGCCATCTCCTGGAACATTTTGATGCCGTTCATAAATAGAAGATGTGTTTGATACGAACATATCTGTCCATACTCCATCTAGATCGGCATAATAAACATCTGCCATCCAAGCTCCCGAATGTTGTGGATGACCATCAGGGTAAATTGCTACACCACTATATGGTATAGGCACTTCACCTATGATAAAAATAGATCTAAGATCTCCAGTAGAACCGTAAAGGTCCTGAACCATTTGTTTAACCTCAACGACCGACTCAGATGAACTGACAGCCAAAGTACTGACCCTCCAACCATCTCCTCTTAATGCCATTTTATATTCTTCGAGCACAGGAGAAATATCAGCAAGAAGTTCATCATTAATTAAAATTAGAAGTCTCCCCTTCTGCTCGTCGTGATTTAGTTTAATTCCAAAATAGGCCGCCGCCTTAGGGTCATTAGAACTTTGTACCCCATTTTGCTTTGAAAAACAATAATGATATGGAATGCCTTCCATAAATGTAGAATTAGGCAGTTCATATGTGAAATCTGTCTGAAAATTATCAGTTTCTTCGGTCAATAGGTTTTTAGCATGAAAGGCCCCATCTGTATCATCACAAGTTTCTGATAAGTTTATTGTAAAAGAATTTGCACCTTCATCATAGTTAAATGGTTCAAAACTTCCATAATACTCACAGAATTCAGTATCAAAAACGTACTGCCCCCATATGTACGGAGAAATAATTGTGGCAATTGCTGTGAGTATAATTTTACATTTCATTTCATAAGCTTTTATGTATCAAAAATAGGCCTTTAACAGAATATAATATAATGCCATTCAAACTTATTGCCCAAACTTTATATCAATACCACTACCTGGATTATAGGTAGTATCGCCATTCATTACCGTATAGATCAAATCCATTGAGTCCGAAACTTCTGTCAAAGACCTAGAACTTAAACATGAATAAATAGTAGAATTGGCATCACATCCAAATTTTTCTGAAAAGCGATAAGATTTATCTCCCCAAGTTTTAGCCTGAGGTGTAGAATATTGAGTGGTGAAATCTGTCAATTCAAAACTCGTAGGATCATAAGAGACAATTTTGAATCCTGGATTGTTGTAGTGTTGAGGCGTTATTCCTGGTGCAGAAATAGCGACTTCGGTGATTGTCTTCCCGTCAGAGGCATATAATCTTCTTACTTCATCCATATGGGTATGCCCGTAAAGAATTCCGACAATTGTAGTCTGAAAACTGTCACACAAAGTAAGAAATTGATCTTGCCATTCAACACCCTTAGCAGGGAGGTGCGCCCACATATTGGTTGAGCCCTCATGAGTTACTCCATATGCATCTTCTCCTGGTGGAATGTGCATTGCGATGTATACTTTATCTCCTGCTACTTTTGCTGCGCTTAGCTCTTCACCGATCCATTTCATTTGTGTGTTACCTGCATCGGTCTGATCAACACCATCGAGCGCATGATATTCTTTTCCCAAAATAATGGAATTCATTGCTATAATTCTAAGACCAGCTAAAGCATTAACAGAGTAGTAGCCCATTGAAGGATGCGGTGATGACTGAATGCATGGAGGATTGCCACAATGAGCGTTCGTATTTAACGCAGGGAAAGTAACAATAACACCTGCAGTATCTACGAGGGATAAAGGTGTATTGCCTTTGCCATCTGTAAATGAATAATAGTCTCCTCCAATGGCATCATTATTTCCTGGCATATAGAAGAAAGGAATATTATTATCATCCACCAGAGATCGCATATCATCTAAAATCGTTTTAAGATTCTCTGCATGAGTTGCACGCTCTGGCGTATTAGGAGCTAGATAGCATGAGCTATGCTGACAACTATAATGTGCTGGAAGGTCACCCGTATAGACAACAAATTGTGGTGCTGGATTAGAATTCAGTATGCTCGATAGTTTGATCTTAGTAATATTCCATAGATCAGTTCCTGTATCTCCACCATATGTGCAGGTATCCGCAAATGCATTCAAATGGACATCAGACAAATGGATGAAAGTTGGATTTGATTTGACTTTAGTTTCTGGTTCTGTAACTTCTGCCTTTTTACTTTTGCAGGATATGATGATTAAACAAAAGAAAATAAGGGGTAGAGGGAAAATGTTACGTTTCATATTCAGTTGGTTTTTTGAAAGTTTGAAAAGCTGATTAGTATTTTATTATTTACTTGAGTTTCTGAGTTTTTAAGATAGTTGTTTATTATTGATTAGTTGCGTATTCATTTGCTCTGTATGTAATCCATATTGCACTTTTAGCATTGTCATTCCGAGTGAAGTCGAGGAATAAAATGCATTTTCATCCCTTCATGTGATTGTTTAAATCCCAAATCCTCATAAAACTTAATAGCTTTCGGTCGTTTTTTGTCTGTGGTTAATTGAAGTAAATGTGCTTTCCTTTCTTTCGCTCTATTGATTGCCCATTCAAACATTATTTTTCCAATTCCGAGCCCTCTTTTATCCTTTCTAATTCTTACAGCTTCGATTTGCGCTCTGATTCCACCTCGATAAGTTAAGTACTGTATAAAGGATAGTTGAAGCGTTCCAATTATTTCAAAGTCTTCATTTTCGACAACAATTAATTCCTGATTTTCATCGGCATCTATTTTCTCAAAAGCCACTAGGTATTCAGATGGTAATGGAATTTGAAAATTTTCCCTTTTCTTACCCAATTCATCATCCGCAATCATTGCTACTATTGCTGAAACATCATTTTTGTTTGCTTTTCTAAAGTTCATATTACAATTCAGGCTTTTCGATTATTGCTATTGGTTAGTATAAATACAGTTTAATGCTTTTCATCATTGTTAAACAGCATATTCTTATTTTCAGGTCAGTAAATTTTGTAATTCCGAGTCGTCTACAGACAACGAGAGCAAATAGTCGTTTTTATCTTCATCTAATTCTCTTGAGTTCGCACCACTTTTCAAAAGCAATTTAATACAACTCATCTGATTGTGTTTATTTCCAATGTCGTTCGATTGTAAGGAATGAATTGCCCAGCCAAATGGAGTGCTTTTATACTTTGCGTCGGACTCGTCAATTTCTGCATTTGCTCTTATCAACCTTTCCACTAATTTGTCACGTCCACAAAAAGCTGCCCAATGTAAGGCTGAAGCACCATCATTTTTATAGGTATAATGAACATCTGCACCATTATCAATATAGAATATTCCCACTTGTTCTGCATGAAGGCTTGCTGCGGCTAAGAGTGGCGTTCCTTCATTTTTATGTTTGTCACCATCAACGTTAGCTCCATTTTCCAAAAACACTTTTGCAAGATCAACAGCTTCATAATCTGTAATTTTGCCGGTGAAAACTGCGTCACATATCCTGTGCAACGGGTGTGCTTTTTTTCTGCAGAATATGTCAAATGGAATCGTAATTCCTTTGTTTGCCAGATTTGGATATTTGGATAACAATTGCTTTAGCCCAGAATAATCTTTATTCTCAATCAGTTTTTTTATTCTTGGTTTGAATAAGATCATTCTTTGATTTATGCTTTTGTGGCATGTTAGAGATAGGCTTTTATTTATACTTAAACTTAATTGGAACTACAAACTCATTTTCCACAGGTTTACAGTTTATCAATCCAGAGCACCAATTTCCATTTAATAGATTTACTGCCTTTAACGCTTCTTCCTCTAGCCCATCACCCAATAGTGTGTCACTCACAATTTCAGTTTTCAATACTTCACCTTTGTCGCTTATTAAAATTCGTACAACTACTGTTCCTTCTGTACAATTCTCTTTTGCAGATTCGGTATATTTCAAATCCTCATAGATATCTTTGATAAGCTCGTCTCCCATGCATTCCCATCGCTCTTCGTCTTTACCCATATGTTGGCAAGATTTATAATAAGGTGGCTGTTCATCTTTAAATAAACAAGGACATTCAATATTTAAATCGACTTCATTTTCGCTATGACATGACACCATGCAAAAAGCCATAAATAGAAGTGGTAGATGTGTAATTAATTTCATATGTCTGTTTTCATAGATTTATAATAAAATAAACATAAAAGCTGATTATTCCGTGTCTCTATACTTTTCAAACCAAGCCAAAATACTCGCTAGTTTGCCAATCAAATTACTTGGCCTGTTTGCAATACCATGTGAAGCCCCGGGTATTCTTACCATAGCAGTTTCAACGTTTTCCAATTTCAATGCAGCATAAAATTGTTCTGATTCCGCAATTGGTGTTCTGAAATCTTGTTCACCAGTAAGTAGCATGGTTGGTGTTGTGACATTACCAACATAGGACAAGGGTGAGCGCTTTATGTAGCTATCTGGATCTTCCCATGGTTTTTTATCAAACCAATATTTTGAAAAGAATTGAACGTTATCTGCATACAATACAAAACTATACCAATTGATAACCGGTTTGGCCACAACTGCGGCTTTAAATCGATCGGTCTTCCCTACTATCCAAGCCGTAAGTACTCCTCCCCCACTTCCACCAGTTACAAACAAATTTTTATCATCCACAAATCCCTTTTTGATGACGGCATCTACACCTGACATGAGATCATCATAGTCATGATTTGGGTAATCGTGATGTATCAAATTTCCAAACTCCTCGCCATAACTTGTGCTCCCTCTTGGATTAGCATAAAGTACCACATAACCAGCAGCTGCGAATGCCTGTATTTCGGCTGTATATACAGAGCCATAACTTAAAAATGGTCCCCCATGAATTTCCAAAATCATTGGATACTTTTTACTGGGATCAAAATTTGGAGGAGTCACTATCCATCCTTGTATTTTGCGTTTATCAAAAGACGATTCCCACCATATTTCTTCTACATCTCCAAGATTCCTAAAAGAGAACAAATCATCATTAAGTGCAGTTAAGCGCTTACTGGATTTCAAATCTGCAGCACCGAGGTCAGAAGGGTGTTCTGTTCCACCAAGTGTATAGGCAAATTTATTCGAGTTTGATGCTGAGTAGCTGGCCGCATTATAGGGCCTTCCTAGCGAAAGGCCACCTAAGTTTTCAGTTATAACAGATACCTTTCCAGCTAATGTAATGTTTGCTAATTTGTCATCTCCTTTATCAGTATATTGAAAGTAAAGACTCTTTCCATCATTGCTCCAATTTACATTCTGAATACTTCTATCAAAATCTTGAGAAATCAATTCAGAATTGGTCCCATCTGCATTCATGATATATAAATTAGTAATTTGATACCCTTGGTATTTATCATCAAATCCTAAGTAAGCGATTTTTGTTCCGCTTGGTGATAATACTGGATTATTATCAGGTCCATACCGATTCGTTAATGGCCTAATTATTCCATTTTCTAGGGATATCTGATAAATTTCTCCGTCAAGAGGTTCTATTTCTTCTGGTTTGTGAAAATTCGCATTGAAGTAAAGTGACGCATTGTTTTTTGACCAAATCGGTCCACCATGATCAAATTTGCTAAAGGTCAATTGTCTTGGTGTACCTCCTTCAATTGGTAAGGTGAATAATTGAATATTACCACTTTTTAAATATCCCTGTCCATCGCCACGGTAAGTCATGTCGTCAATATATATTGGTGGAGTATTCCATTTAGCTCCTTCTGGCTTGCTCGGCATTTTTACAATTGATTCATGCTTTTTAGGTACAAACATGTTAAATGCCAAGGTCTTATCATCATATGACCAAGTAACATTATTTGGCACCTCTGTTGTGTTTGTTAATGGGAGCGTTTCTTTTGTGTCCATCCACATCATATAAAGCTTCATCTTCTCATCGGCCATATTCGATTTGAAAATTATTTTTTTCCCATCTCGTGACCATCTGGGGTAAAAGTTGTTATGATTTCCGATGGTGAGTGGTCTATTATTGGAACCGTCAAAATTCACAATCCATAGGTTTGATAAGTTCTTATCTGTCATTACATCCTTGAAATTCCGAACATATATAATTCTAGATCCATCAGGAGAAATTTGTGGATCGGACACATATTCCATATTAAAAATGTCAATCAGTTCTAAGTTCGATTTTACTTGGCCATAACTGAATGGTAGAATTACAAATAAGAGTAGGGCTGTTTTAACTAAATGTTTCATTAAATTTCTTTGAACGATTAATTAAGTTCTCATAAATATAGACAAACGATCTTAATATGAATAGTACGATTTTGATTGAGTGGATTTTTTCATAAAAATCAAACCTCACAACTCATACTTCTTTACAGATTTCTCCTTTTCAGTATATTTCTCCTTTTCAGTATATAGTATTACAACTTTTGAAATAAAGGCACATCAATTTACTCACTATCTGTCTCTTATACACATCTGACGCTGCCGACGAAGAGGATAGTGTAGA
>CAJXUU010000194.1 GCA_913061325.1 uncultured Saprospirales bacterium
TCTTTGGTGATAGTTTTTTTTCTTATTTGTCTTTATTGCTTCCATAACTATTTATTTAAATTATACTTCTCTGTTAGCAAGTAATCGTCTAAAGAAACAGAACGAAATAATGATTGATTTTTGCGCTAAAAAGAATTCCCACCACGGCATTTATTGGCCAGAGGGTTTGCGGAGCCGTCACTCACATAAGCTTGGGCCGTTATGCCCTCATCTATAAAACTTGAATTCAAAGAGTTCATTCCCCTGAAGATTAATGGGGAGTAGAAATTGGAACAACATCCCTAGAGCGGGAGGTTGCAAAAAATGCCCACTTTTAGTACTATTTGACAATAGATTCTTGGTTACTTTTTCAATTGACCAAACTGAAAACGTGGGCGAAAAATCGTTCTCTCGTTTAATAAATTGCATGATATCGCTATTTCAAATTTTGAATAAAAATAAAAATTAACAAGAATTTTGTGCACTTTACAGACGATATTCGTCCCTATCTTGTGTGTAGTACAGTTCTACGCCAAAATAAATGCATATGAAATCAACAATTACTTCAGTATTTACAATCGTTTTTCTTCTTTTTAGCTTTTTAGGAATTTCTCAGACATCGTTGGAAGGAATAATTACTGACGCCGAAACAGGAGAACCGATTTTATTTGCGACAGTTTCAATTTATTAAAATGGTGTATTGATCATTGGTGGAGAAACTGGTCTAAATGGAAAATATTCTATTTTAGATTTACAACCTGAAGATTACAATTTAGAAGCAAGTTATATAGGATATAATACTCAAAAGCAAATTGGTGTTATAATTAAAAAAGATTCAATTCACAGGTTCAATTTTACTCTTAGTCAAGGTCATTTATTAGATGAAATAATTGTAAAAAAGGAAGCTCTATCATTTCCAACAAAAGATATTAGAGGCATAGCAACTTCTATTTCTGGAATAAGTTCTGATTCTAGAGCAGCCTCAATGACAAGTACTCGTTCAGGTATTAGTGAAGTTTCTTTTGTTGATGGTGTTAGACATTCTGGATCTATAACAAGAACAGAACAACCTTTACCTTCTAGTGGACAAATAACAGTTGGAGAATGGAACAACCTACATAATTGGAAAGATTGGATGACTCTTTTAGCAAATGAAGAGTATGATAAAATGACCAAAAGATTCGAGATTTATCCAACTCAAAGATATAGCGTAATAATAATTAATGAGGATAATGCAGTAATTCCAAATATACTGGTCCAATTAATAAATAATGATCATAATATAGTCTGGGAAGCTATGACCGATAATGCAGGTAAAGCATAACTATGGGCTCAGCCTTTTCTGATTAACGATGAAAAAACTTATCATATAATATCAGAAGGAAAAAAAATTGATAACCCAAAAACAATAGATAAAGGGAGCAATACTATAATAATCAAACATGACTGTGCTACTACACAGAAAATGGATATAGTATTCACAGTAGATGCGACAAGTTCTATGAGTGATGAAATACATTACTTAAAATCAGAATTACTAGATGTTATAGACAAAATACAAGAGACAAATGATGATATAGAATTTCGAACAGGATCTGTTTTCTATAGAGATTTAAGAGATGAATATCTTACTCGTGTTTCACCACTTTCAAGTAACAAAGATGACATAATAGATTTCGTCATGAAACAAAATGCAAGTGGTGGCGGTGATAAACCAGAAGCTGTTGACGATGCATTAGAAGAAACGCTGAATTTGGATTGGAATATAGATGCCTTAAAACTAGTATTTCTCATTCTTGATGCACCTCCGCATGAAGATGAAGAAACAATGAAGAATATCAGACGTCAAATTAAAGAAGCTGCGGAAAAAGGGATTAAACTAATACCAATTACCGCAAGTGGAATAGGAAGAGAAACAGAGTTCCTTATGAAATTCTTGGCAATGATGACTAATGGAACCTACGTATTTATAACTGACGATAGTGGCATTGGTGAAGCTCATTTGGCTCCAGTAGTAACAGATTATGAGATAGAAAAACTAAATGATTGTATGGTTAGGTTGATTACACAATACAGTAAATCATATTCTTGCAACAATGACTATCTCTTCAACAGTGGCATTGATATTAAAATATATCCAAATCCAAGTACTCAATATATCAATATAGAAACTCAATATACCCCTACAAAAATCAATATTCTAGCGTCAAATGGAATGCTTGTTAAGTCAGTAAAACCTGCTAATAAATCAACAAGTAAAGCATTAGAGGATTTAGTAAACGGAGTATATACAGCGGTCATCTATGTTGGGGAAACTGTACTTACTAGACAAATTATTCTACTTAAGTGACAAGATCAAACCTACTTCCATCCATTATATTTAATATTTCTGAGCCACCTTCTTTATGCTAATGATTTTGATTCTAACACAGAGCATTTACGATATTTTAGTTTTTTCACTTTAAACTAAAATATTGGTTATACTCTCTATAAAGAATCGATATCTTTTTAAAAGATATTTGTTAATCACTATCGATATTCTCTAGTGATTAACAAATATTTGAATATCTATTCAGCTCTAATTTCATAATAATAACCATCAAGATTTCCCTCCATTTCAAGGCTACTTGATGTCACTTTAAGATCAAAAGAAGAACCCTCTAGAACAATATCTTCACCATCATTTTTAATCACATAAGTAAAATCTTCAATACTTACACTACCATCATCGTCTATATACTCCCAAGTTGTCTCTCCTGATGCAGCGTCTTTATCAGGATCGAATTCCATAGTTACTTTTTGAAACAACCATCCTATATACTCTGTACCATCTATCCTTAGTGAAGTAACCCTCCATTCACCTTCGATTTTGTCATTTGCTCTTACATTTTCATCTACTTCTTCAACTGGCACCATTGGTGAATCATCACCACAAGAAATGGTTAGCATAGAAACAGAAATCAAAAGAAAAGAGCTTAAAATAAATTTTAGAATTCTCATTAGTTTATATTTTGTTTATGAATAGTCATAAATGACCTTTATATCAATAACAAAATTAAAAGTAACTGCATGGAATAATAATGATGTTAATCAATTAGACAAGTGACATTAATCACATATAGGCCGTTTCTAGTCAGAGTACTTTATAGAGAATGCTCAAGTATCAATAATAATGATAGCTTCTAAATCAGTGAAACCAACTAATAAATCAACAAGAATAGAATTAGAAGATTTAATAAATGGACTGTGTACAACTGTCATCTATATTGGGAAACTTACTTACTAGACATATTATTCCGCTTAAGTGATAAGATCAAAACTACTCCCTAATACCAATCATTATATTTAGAATTTCTGATGCAGCTTCTGATATGATAGTACCTGGACCAAAGACAGCTGCAACTCCATGTTCAAATAGAAACTGATAATCGTTAGGCGGTACTACCCCACCCACAATTACCATAATATCATCTCTACCTATTGACTTGAGATATTTAATAGTTTCTGGTACCAGTGTTTTATGACCGGCTGCTAGAGAGGATATTCCGAGTATATGCACATCGTTTTCTACAGCTTGTATAGCCGCTTCTTGTGGCGTTTGGAATAATGGTCCGATGTCTACATCAAAACCTATATCGGCAAAGCTAGTAGCGATTACTTTGGCTCCCCTATCATGACCATCTTGTCCTAATTTGGCTATCATGATTCTAGGTCGACGACCGTCCAGTTTTGCAAACTTATCAGAGAGTGCTCTCGCTGATGCGAACTTTTTATCCATAGTTATGGCTTTAGAGTATACTCCAGAAATTGTAGGGTTATCGGCAACAAACCTGCCAAATGATTCTTCCATTGCAAAGGAAATTTCTCCAAGTGTAGCTCTATGTCGAGCAGCTTCTATTGCCAATTGTAATAAATTTCCTTGTCCAGAAACTGCAGACTTATTAATTTGATCCAATGCTTCTAAAACATGACTACTATTCCTTTCATCTTTAACTGAGTTTATTCTATTGATTTGACTCTCTCGAACCACTTTATTGTCAACTTGCAATATATCAATATTTGCTTTCTTATCGTTTTGCAATATATTTACTCCCACAACGTACTCTTGATAACTATCAATACGAGCTTGTTTCTTTGCTGCAGCCTCCTCTATTCTCATTTTAGGTATACCCTTTTCAATGGCCTTAGTCATCCCTCCATAAGAATCTATTTCTTTCAAGTGAACTCTAGCTCTCTCCACCAGTTGTTCAGTTAAGTATTCTACATAATTCGAACCACCTAAAGGATCTATTCCCGCAGTTATTCCAGTTTCTCTTTGTAAATACTTTTGAGTCTCTCTAGCTATCCTTGCCGAGAAATCAGTAGGAAGAGCCAATGCTTCATCTAGCGAATTAGTATGTAAAGATTGTGTGCCGCCAAAAGCTGCAGAAAGAGCCTCTACACAAGTTCGTGTAACATTATTAAATACATCCTGTGCAGAAAGAGAATACCCACTGGTTTGACAATGTGTACGAAGTGCTTTTGATTTAGGATTTTCTGGATTATACCTTCCTACTATCTCTGACCATAATAAACGTCCTGCCCTCATCTTTGCTACTTCCATAAAGAAGTTCATTCCTATACCCCAGAAAAAAGAAAACCTTGGCACGAATTGGTCTATTTTTAATCCAGCCTTTAGACCTGCTTCTATATATTCTAACCCATCCGCAAGAGTATATGCTAATTCGATATCCGCGGAAGCACCGGCTTCATGCATATGATAACCTGAAATACTAATGCTATTAAACTTAGGCATGTGTTTGGCGGTATACTCAAATATATCAGAGATAATCTTCATAGATGGAGTAGGTGGATATATATAGGTATTCCTAACCATAAACTCCTTAAGTATATCATTTTGAATAGTGCCCGAAAGAAACTCCATGTCCACTCCCTGTTCTTCAGCAGCTACAATAAAGAACGCTAAAATTGGAATCACAGCACCATTCATAGTCATTGACACAGACATCTTATCTAACGGAATTCCATCAAAAAGAATCTTCATATCTTCTACACTATCTATGGCCACCCCAGCCATACCTACATCACCACTTACCCTTGGGTGGTCACTGTCATATCCTCTATGCGTAGCTAAATCAAATGCAACACTTAATCCCTTTTGACCTGCTTTAAGGTTCTTTCTATAGAATTCATTACTCTTTTCAGCCGTAGAAAATCCTGCATATTGCCTAATTGTCCATGGCCTCGAATTATACATTGATCCATATGGTCCTCTTTGATAAGGTGGTTCTCCAGCCAAATGACCTTTACTACAATTATGGTCTTCATTAGAATAAGACATTTTAATATCTATTTCTTCAGCAGTTATTTTTGAATTATTACTATTCATAATGTAAAGATATAATGTGCTATTTAATCAAGCCATATCTAGTCCAAATTATTATATAAATAAACTAAAACAAATATGTTCCACGTGGAACAATCACTAAATCCACGTTACATATTTGTTCCACGTGGAACAATTAACTAAAATTTCACAAGAACTAATTAATCGTTAAATAAGACATAACTAGAATAAAAACTGATACATCTATTCACTTATAAAGTCTTCATTCAAACAAACATACTATATGACTTGAAATTATAAAACCACTAACTATGAAAAAGATACTATACATACTGACAGCAATAATGATATTTACCTCTTGTAGATCAATCGATAAAATGATAGAATCCGGAAACTACGACCAAGCATTAAGATATGGTGTAGATAAGTTAAGAGGTAAAAAGAATAAAAAAACTAAATACATAAAAGGTTTAGAAAAGGCATATGTGAAACTTAATAAAAGAGATTTGGATAACATTGCTCACCTGAAGTTAAAGGACAATAAAAATAGTATGAATAGGGTAGTTGACATTTATCAAAAAATGGAAGATAGACAAAACTATATTTATCCACTTATTCCGCTAATAAGTAAAGACGGATATCCAGCAACCTTTCAAATAAGAGATTTTGCAACTCTCATAAATAATTCAATGAAAGCAGCATCTGAAAAACATTATCAATATGCTACAAATTACCTCAATAGAGCAAAAAATCTAGGCGATAAAGTTGCTGCAAGAAAAGCACATTCTGAATTTAATGAAGCTACATTTTACTTTGATAGCTATAAAGATAGCTATAACTTAAAAAAAGAGGCATACGAACTTGGTCAGACTTACATCCTCATAGAACCATATGTAAGCATAGCCAATGCAGCTCTCTATCATACTGCAGAAATTATAAGCCAACTTCAGCTCAGCAATCTAAATACAACCTGGAAAAAATACTTTACTGAAGATGAAGGGCAAAACATTGACTATGTAGCTACTATTGAAGTAACTGAAATAATACCAGGAACAGAAAGAGAAAAATTTTATTCATTCACAAATACAAAAGAAGTAAGTGATGGCAAAAAATATTTAAAAAGTAAAAATGGTGTAGTAGTAAGAGATACAATGGGCAATATTATATATAAAGAAAAGAAAAGAAAAGTTTCTGCCAATATTGAAGAACTACTAAGAGAAAAGATAGCACAGATGAGTGGAAAAGTAGTAATAGTGGATGCCAATAATAATAGACATATAAACACTATTCCAATAAATATAACCTACATATTCGAAGATTACTCTTGTAGATTCAGTGGAGATAAAAGAGCTCTTACAGGTGAATATAAGAAAAGAATAAAAGAAAATTGTGCTCCCTTTCCAACTGACTATGATATGACGACGAACTTAACAAATGAATATTTGAAAGTGGCACAAAAAAGTATAAAGTCAGAACACCTTATATAAGAATATAAAAATTAGATGGGATAGTTAGTATTAAGAATCTGAGGCAGCAATTGTCTCGGATTCTATTATTGTTATAGAATATAAAAATGACTTAAACGTTGCGTTAAACTCAACTAGTCGTTCCACCATTAGAGCATGGCCGATCAAGGAATTCATGGACGATACCCGGAATTATTAGGAATAGTTGGTAGATTGAAGTATCGTTCTACTTGTGAACGAAAACTATTACAAGATTCTAGTGAGGTTGTAAATCTTTGTGCTACAATAGCATCGGAAATAAGGTAGAATGATAAGAATGCTGTACTATACCATGATATTGGTAAAGTGCTAGATGATGAGCCAGAATTACCACATGCTATTCTTAGGATAAAAATTACTGAGAAATACATAGAAAAACCCTATGTATGTAATGCAATTAGTGCTCACCAAGATGAAATTTAAATGACTTCAAAATTATCTCCAATAGTACAAGTTTGTGATGCTATCTCAGATGCTAGGCCTGGTGTTACCCTAGAAGTAATCGAATCCTAAATTATTAGAACTAAAAATTTATAAACAATTGGAATGACTTACCCTGGAGTTCAAAAAGATTATGCGATACACGCAGATAGAGAGTTGAGAGTTATAGTTGAAAGTGGGAAAGTAACAGGTGCTCTAGCTGATGTTATTTCATTTAAAATGGCCTAAAAATCTGAACAAAAACCAATTATTCAGGACAAGTAAAGGTTACTGTGATTAGACAAAAAGAGCTTTAAGTTACGCTAGTAATAAATATATTTTTTTAATAAAAAAGGTGTCTTTCCTTCTTTTTAGGGTAAATATCTTTCATAGTTAATAAAATACCTGTTTCTTCAACTCCTCCAAAATCTGGGTTAATTGCAGTTCCAAACGACTTCATGGTTGGGGATAGTTTCATGTAGGTACTAATAAGAGGCGGAATATTTTCTCCAAACTGTTTTAAATGTTGATTTAAAGATCTTATCCCATCATTAAAATTTTTGCCAGTAAGTACTTCTTTTATTCCACTTAAATCTCCTTCAATAGTAATAGGGTGTATTGGTGTAACGAGCTTTTTAGAGTCTGGGAAGTAATTGGTCATGAAATAGAGTAGAGCATTTCTTGCATCAGTATTGTATGTGGTGTACATCGTTACTTTACCAAAAAAGTATTGCATGTCAGGATACTTTAAAACAATAGCTCCTAAGCCATCCCATAAGTTATCTAATATAAACAATCCCTTTCTCGATTTACCAGCTTGGTAATCAGGGTGAATCCAAGAACGCCCCAACTCAATAGTATAAGGTAAATATTCCTTAATAAAGCTTTCAGAAAAGTTGAAATAATGTTTAGTGGATAGTTGTATTTCTTTTGCTTGGGCGACTTCATCACAATAAATAAAACGGTATCCACCCACAATAAGCTGAGCATCTCTATCATAAACAATTAGCTGGTCATAACAGTTTTCTGAAGTGTCAAAATCATCAATGTCTACCTCTTTTCCTGTGCCACCACCAGAGGCCGAGAATGTTATTTCTCTCAGTCGTCCTATCTCTCTCATTACATTAGGAGAGTTGTGATGATTTACAATGTAAATTTCATTGCCAGCTTTGTTTGTCTTTCTAACAAAGGTATTGCTATTCAACTCTTTATTAAGAATTTCAGGATCAATTTTAGGTATAATATAACTTTGGTCTATACTCATAGATATTCCTATAGAAAAACCAAAGATAACGATTAAAGGTTGTTTTTAATGCAAGATGAGGTACAGTTTTTAACAATTTGATTTTAAACTATAAACTTTTTTCTTCATCCATTCTGCCCATTCTTTATCCGTTTTAGATTTGTCGAAAAGAGAAGAAAGAACGGGTTCTCCAAAAATAATTTTTAAGTGTTTACTTTCTTGTTTGAAGAACTCATCAACCAAATAGAACATTTCTATATTTGCTTTAATTCCAATCTTTGTTCTGTAGTTTGATAAGCGATAGAAAAAATTTGTAAGGTTCCCTTCTACATACAAAGGTATAATCGTTTTGTTGTGTCTTTTTGCTCTAGTAATAAAGGATTTTTTCCACTCTAAATCTTCAACCTTCCCTCTATTTCTTCTGCTAACTAATCCTGCAGGAAAAATAAATACTGCATTGTCAGACGCAAACAATTCATCAACCATAATTAAAGATTCTTTTGAGTTGCCTCCATATTTGTTTACACCAACAAAAAGTCCTTTTAAATTTTTAAAGTTGAGGAGTAGATCGTTTACAACAAATTTAATGTCATTTCTTATTGGTGCAACTGCAGTTACTATGGCTACGGCATCCATACCTCCTAAAGGATGATTCGCAACAAAAATATAACCTCCATCTTTTGGTATGTTCTTTGTACCTTTTGTTGTTACTTTAATGCTAAACCGATTAATGATTTTATTACAAAAATCGTAGCCATAATTATCTTTATTTTCTAAAAGAATTTGATTGATTTCATCTTCGTGTACTATTCTCTTTATGTAACGCAAAATAAATTTTGGTAGCCATTTAAGTAGTTTAGGATTCTTACTATGAATAACTTTATCTATATCTATAAATTTATCGTCTTCGTTCATTTAACCATCAGCTTAAGTAACAAAAATACTTTTTTATATTGCGTTCCAAAAGATTAATTTCATCCAATCGATTTTAAAATTTTTGGTTATAGATAGATCACATATTAACTATTATTTGATCCTTATTCTACCATAGAACAATTGCATAAGTAAAGCGCAAGCAAGTAATAGGTGTAAAGGTTGAGACAGTGAAGGTACATCTAGATACACCATTGTTATACCCAAACTTATAATCAAAAGTACACTAATTACTATCCATTGAGTCGTTTTAACAAATCCTAAGATATCTCTTCCCTTGAAAAATAATACTATAGTTCCTAACAATACAATCCAGGAAAAACTTCTGTGTATAAAAAAGATAGAACCTAATCTATCGATCCATAATTCCCTCTGCTCGTAAGATAATGATTTAGAAATTACATCAATCTCTTCTCTTACTTGAGTTCCTAAGACTATCTGGATAAACACAATAATGACCATACCATTCATAAGATGTTTAATAAATGGAGTCACTTGTATTTTATCTTCTTTAAGTTTGGAAATATTAATAAGTGGAAGTGCAGCTATGACCAATGCTCCAATCATATGGATAGTAATTTTTACAACAGATAAATTTTCATCTACCACCATTTTACCCAACCATCCCTGGATAGCTACTGCAATCAATAATAATACTGAAACTAACACCAAAGATCTTTGAGATGCATATCTAATCGCAAAATACAAAGAATATATTGCAGACAATACAAAGAGTAAACCAAAGGCCTTAAGTAACATTGAAGCACTTAGAATAGCACATATTATCAACGCCACAGCAAATCCAAGATTAGAAATTAACAAAGTTTTCATTCTAGACTTGCGAGAACTGAATTTAACTGATGTCCATACAGCATATCCGAATATAAATAGCCCAAGAATAGCACCCAGTAACCGATTTATATATTCGATCCAAGTATGATAAACATTGAAACTATGATCGATATCTTGTTGGCTCAAATATTTTTCAAAATCTACAGGCAATTGACTCGCATCAGTAGGTGGTATCCACATACCAAAACAAGTTGGCCAATCAGGACAACCCATTCCACTTTGTGTCATTCTTACAATGCCTCCTGCAAGAATAACAAGAAAGACTGCACCCATGAGAAACCATGAATATTTAATGTAAGATTTAATGGATGTTTCAGTCATAAAAGTTCTTCATATTTTCGAATAGCAAAGGTAGCATTCAAATTCTAAAATTCTATTTGAAAGTTATCCACCTCTTTTTGTAATAGAAATAATCCTTTTTTATAAATAATGAAAAACTCATTATTATTAGTCCTGTT
>CAJXUU010000195.1 GCA_913061325.1 uncultured Saprospirales bacterium
AGATTTCTGCCTGTCTCGTGGGCTCGGAGATGTGTATAAGAGACAGTAGCTGGACTTTTTCAGGCTTTCATGAAAGAAAATAATCCAATTGGAACATCTTTTTTAGGCCACCACATAGATTAATATCTCTTTATTGACAGGGGTTAATCCACAAGTAAATTAATAAAGCTCAGCACACCTTCCAAATCTCCGGTATAGGGGGAGCATTCACTATTGACTGACTTATAAAAGTAAAAAAAACACAACAACCTACTCTTCAAAATCTTTAGCATATGCAAAAGGAAGATTATTACTATTAATTAAAGAACTGAAATTTGGCTCAATACTCGAGTTGTCAGATACTATTTTACCATCTTTGACCACAAGCGTAAATCGAAGATATTCCTCTTCTCTTATCCCATGCGCCATCCATCTCATTAGGTACATTCCGGTATCAATTTTCAATCCATTTACTTCTTGACAAGCAACCTGGTAGATTGAAATCTTTACACCATCTTTATCAAAAATATCTTTGTAGAAGGTCTCAATTTCATTTTTTCCTTGCCTTGTTTTATTAGAAAAAGCTGGAACTAAGATGGCATCATCTGCATATAATTCCATAACAGCTTTAAAGTCGTGTTTATTAATAGCCGTATGCAATTTATGTAGAATAGGGATATTATTATCTATATTTTTCTTATTGGTAAACTTCAATTCTTCCAAATGATAGTGTTCTAAAATAAAAGGAATTACGGACCTTTTCGAATCCATATAATGGTCTTTACCAATGTGTTCAATAAAGTCTACTTTTTCTAGCACTTCTTTTATATGGGGATTCGCATTTGATACAAATACTTGGATATTCTTACCTATGGCCTCTTTGATAAGATCTTCCAATGCGTACGCTCCAGATAAGTCTATCATGGTAACATGACTCATATCTACTATTAGCATTTCATGTTTCGGAGCTGCAGCATAGGCACTCATTAAAGGTTCTATAGATCCAAAGAACAAAGGCCCTTGAGGCTGCAAGACGCTGACTGGGAGTTTATCCAATTCTTTTTTATTCTGCCCTTTCGGTGCAAAATCTGATTTTGAAAGCGGAATGGTTTTATGCTGATAAGTCGAGCTAACTTCTTGGACAAAACGGAAAAAGGCAAAAACGACACCTATCGCCATAGCAACCATCAGATCTTCATAAACAGTAACAAATAGTACGATTATAAAAACCAATAGATCCGTAATTGGAAGTTTTTTCAGTACCGGAAGAATTCGATAATCTAAAATGTCAATTCCCACCTTAAATAAAATAGCCGCTAAGCAGGCTGTAGGAATAGCAGCAACTAAAAATCCAAGCCCTAATAAGATAGTCAATAATGTCAAGCCATGGACGATAGATGCCAATGGAGTCTTCCCGCCAAATTTAATGTTAGCAACGGTACGCATGGTTGCAGTTGCAGTTGTGACACCACCAAACAATCCTGCAGCCATATTTGCCATTCCTTGCCCAAAAGTTTCTCTGTCACTACTATGATGAGTCCCAGTCATATTATCCGCTACAATACAACTCAATAAACTATCTAAAACTGCCAAGCCTGCCAAAGCCATTGCTGGCCCCATGAATTCACCTATACGAGTTAAATCAGGTATGTAGAAATTAAAGATTTCACCTTCGCCTGCACCACCCATTTTATCTCCAATGTAAGGAATGTCTAATTTCATGAAGTAGGAAATACCTGTTCCTACGATTAATGCCACTAAAGGAGAAGGAATATTTGCTAAGAATTTGACTTTCTTTTCAAGTGGAACCCATAAGAACAGTATCAATAAGGAGGGAATTGCAACATATAAGGCTTCGACATTAATATTTTGGATGGTATGGCCAATATTTTCGAATACACCATGTATATTTTTTTCAGCTTCTAAGCCTACAAAGGCATTGACTTGAGTGAGAATTACTATCACCCCAATGCCACACATGAATCCAGCAACCACAGAATATGGGGTGTAATGAATAAATCGAGAAATCTTCAACATGGAAATTCCTACTAATATTAACCCACTCAAAAAGATAATAGAAAATGCCGCGACTAAATCGGGGTCAGTAGTAGTGCCAATTACAAAAACGCCCATAAAGGCTGCAATTTGAGCTGCTTTAGGTGCAGTTGGACCACTTACACCTACCAAGCAGCCACCAAATAGACCACCGACCACTCCTCCTGCTATTGCTCCCCATATACCTGCAACTGGACCCAATTGAGACATTTCGCCAAAAGCAAGTGCCAATGGCAATGCAATAATTGCTACTGTAATCCCCGCTAAAATATCGGCTCTGATGTTGGTATGGAGCGTTTTAATATTATTCCATGGACTTATTTCTTTTAGACTGCTTTTTATAAATGTAATTAAAGACTTTAAAGAACTTCCCGAGGAAACTTCAATATTTTCCAAATGTCCTAGTTCGCGGCCTAATTTATCCATGCTGATATTTAATTTTGAATGAAGCTGCAAAGAAATATCATTTAGTTTTTATAAAAAATGATATTTAGTAAGTAAAAATGTGATTAATGTTACATTTGTGATTGATATAAGTTACATATTTAACATTGCGCAATGGACATCAATAAATTACAGTTTGAAAGCGACAAAATACTGACGGCACTTTCTAAAAAAGACAAGGACTATTTTCTCAGTTTTGCAAAAAAACTAATCTTCAAAAAAGGGAAATTGGTGTTTTATGAAGGAGGAATTGCAACAGGCGTATTTTTGATAAAAAGGGGGCGAGCTAAAATTTTTAACACAGGGATTTATGGCAAAGACCAAATTTTTTACATCTATAAAAGAGGAGACTTACTAGGTTATCATGCTTTGTTATGCAATGAACCCTATGAAGATTCATGTGAAGCACTAGAAGATTGCGAAATACTATTTATAAGTAAAACTGATTTTGACAACTTGCTCCAAAAAATAGATAAGCTCAAATTATTGCTTATTCAGAATATGAGTCATGAATTTGGGGTGTTGGTAAATATGATTACCATATTAGCTCAAAGAACATTAAGAGAAAGGTTAGCCTTATATTTGTTGATTCTGGATGAGCGTTATCATAACGATGCCATCCAAAAATCAATAATAAATCTGCCTAGAGAAGATTTGGCTAATATTATTGGTACAACCAGAGAAAGCTTGGGGCGGTTACTAAAAGAATTTAAAGATGAAAAATTAATTGAAATCGATAAACGGACTATTGAGATAACAAAAAAAGATACCTTAAAGAAAATTGCTAGTTCATTGAATTAAGAAAGCGGACATAAATTGATTTGCAGTAAAATAAAGTGTTATAATTGTTAACATTAAAATAGACATAATGAAATCAAACATCATCTTTCCTCTCCTAGCATTTATGGTAGGAGCTGTCAACTTAAGGGCTCAAGAAAAACTGAAAAAACAGAAATAGAGCAAATACAGAAACATTGATAGATTATATAGAAGGTTCTACGAATGGGCAACCCAATAGATTAAATGAAGCATTCCATCCTGACCTTAATCTCTATTATGCTAAAGCTGGAGAATTAAAAACTTGGAGTGGAAAAGCATACATAGATGATACAAAAGAAGGTAAACCAACAGGGGAAGTAGGAAAAATAATTTCAATAGATTACGAAAATGATATTGGTGTTGCAAAGGTGCAAATATCCGACCCAAAAGGTAAAACGCCTTATATTGATTATTTTATGCTCGTTAAGTTAAAAAACAGATGGACGATAATTCATAAAATGTTTACAAAACGTGTGAATAAATGAAAATGATAATGAAACGAAACATTGTTCTGATACTATTTATAGTTATGTCAACCCTTACCTTTTCTCAAACACCCAAGAAGTCTGAATCCGTTTTGGTCAACGGGAAAAGCATTTATTATGAAGTTTATGGTGAAGGAGAACCTTTGTTTCTTTTGCATGGGTACACGCTGTCTTCTAAATCGTGGGTTCCTTATGCTGAAGACTTTCAAGATGAATATGAAGTATACTTAATTGATTTGACAGGGCACGGAAAATCTGAGGCTTTCAAAGAAGATCTATCGATAAAATCAGTAGCGGAAGACCTTCATTTATTAACCAAGCATTTGAAATTAGATAAAATAAAAGCAATCGGATTCAGTTTTGGAGGTGATGTACTGTATCAACTAGCACTTCTAAATCCAACATTAATAGAATCAATGATAACTATAGGAGCTGTTGGAACTTGGACAGTCAATGATTTTCCTGAATATCAGGATGCTTTTACATTTGAAAATAGGGCCAACTTTCCATGGTTATTGCCTTATCACGGTACAGACCATAGGATAAAGACCTTAATGGAACAATTTAATAACTATACGGTAAGATTATCCAATGAAGAATTGCAATCGATAAAACCAGAAGTACTAATTATGATTGGTGACGATGATGAGGGTATGGACTTTGAAGAAATTGCACGAGTTAAGAAATATCTGCCTGATTCTGATTTATGGATATTACCAAATGTATCACATGGAGCTCATGAAGGGGAAACCAAAGAAGAGTTTATTATCAAATCTAAGGTCTTTCTATCTAAGAAATAAAGTTGCCATAATCTAACCTTTCAGATAATTAAACAGGTGTTTTTACCCTAATTCATAAAATGAAATTTGGCTATATTGGGACCAATGACTAAGTTTAATTCTATGTCATTATTTCATACTACTTAGAAGATATCTGACCTCAAAAAAACCAAAATTATGCGAAAGAAAGAAATTGCCTCAGTTTCCATTTATCCTCCAATCGGCATTGCTCGAGTTGGTAATTCAGATGATTATTTTTATGCGTCTGATATTCCTGGAGTTGCCCCTCATCCTAAAGGAGGCTTTAAGGATGATGAAGGACGTGTTAAAAAACAAGTTGCCAGATTTAGAATATATGCATTCGATAAAAGAGGAAATGTAATTAAAGAACTTACGGACAAAGAAGCAAAAATTAAATGGCGTGTTCATGTGGCAAATATAAAATCTGCATGGTACCAATTTAATAATGCTTTAGACCTTCCTGGAGCGTCAATACCTGCCGCGTATAGAAATGTTAAGGTAACTGGAGAGACAAGAGATGAGTTGGTCATAGATCCTGGTTCTGTAAGCATATCAGGCACTAATACTTCTGGATCTAAATATGATTTGGACAAAGGAGAATTTTATGGGACCAATGTCAAATTAGGACATTTGGAGACGGACAAAGAAGGCCGATTATTATTCTTTGGAGGCAATGGCGATGCTGCTTCTTATGACAATCTACCTGCAACCACCTTTGCAAATAATGATGGTTTTCATGATGATACATGTGATGGAGTCATAAGAGCAACAGTATCAGTAGGTGGAGAAATATTTGAAGCGACACCAGCTAATGTAGCGGTTACTCCACCAAATTTTGGCCCTGGATTATTTGGGGTAGTCACTATGAATGATGTAGTACAAGATCTATTTATCAGAGAAATGAAATATCCTGATATTGCAGCTAAAGGAGTTGAGTTTTGGAGAGATATTTATCCTATTCTTGAACGAATGACCGATACACAATGGGTGAATTCAGGGTTCTTTATGTTGTTTGGGAAAAACTCACCTTCAGATTTTACTGATCCAGATTTACTAAAAATACTTAGTAATCCTTCTAAAAAAACGCAACCAGAAAGAAAACGGGTTTTCGACTGGTTTAGAAATCCTGAATCAAATGACTATGAACCTACAAAAGTACCTCCTTTTTATGGAGATGGTTTTGGTGAATATCAAAATATAGCCTTAGTCGATCTCCCAATAACAATTACCCAGTACGCTAGATTGAAAAAATGGAAGGACGGTAAATTTAAAGCTACTAAGCCTGTCGCTCAAAAGCCATTTGTAAAAATGACACCTGCAGAGCAGATCAATGCGCTCAACCAAGCTCCTATGGAAGAATGTCTGGGTGGACCTTTTCACCCAGGGATAGAACTGACTTGGCCGATGCGTGAAAATATCATGTGGAAAGAACCTTATAGATTGAAAGTTGTCAAAGAGGGAGAATCTACTCGATTGGATTTCGGTCCTTTGCTATCTCCCGCTATAGCGCTTGGACCCAATGGCCCTTTATCCAAAAGTGGACCTGGCTCCTTAACTAGATGGCTAGGTGTTCCATGGCAGACAGATGAAGCAAGCTGTTTGTCGGGATATGATACTTCGACTTATTTGCCACTCCCTTCATTTTGGGCAGCTAGAGTTCCTAATCAAGTTTTAAGTGAAGACAGTTATGCTAGAATGGAGGATCCAAAAGTCAATATTGCACAACGACTCAAGCATTTTGATTATCGACAAGACTGGTTAAGAGACTTTGGCTCAGATTATCAAAAGAAAATCAATCTGATGATTTCTGAATGGCATGAATTAGGAATAATTACTCGAATTGATGAAAAAACACCGCATAATATCAAAGGCTTTTTACCGGATGAGGTGTGGAAAGAAACTGGAAGACATTTTACTGATGGAGATCCGACAATCGAACAAGTAATCTATGCTGAGAAAAAAGAAATTTCTTCCTTTAAAGCAGCAGCAAGGCATGTTTTAAAAGCTAAAATAGGCGGACCAAAGAGAAGTAGAAGTAGAAGAACTTTTGACCGTGGCGAAAGATAGTTCTTCGAATGAAAAATATTCAGTTGTTATAATCGGTGGTGGTCCAGCAGGAATTGCCACCGCTTTGACATTGAATGCACTTGGCATATCTAATTGTGTCGTTGATGCTCAGGCTTCACCTAATCGAAAATACGGAGAAGCACTACCTCCTAATGCTAAACCTGTTTTAAAGCAATTGGGAATTCAATCGCTGGTTGAGCACAATAATCACCTCAGCTATTATGGAAATCAGACTTCATGGGGTAGTAATCAAATGAATACAAAAGAGTTTATTTCTGAACTCCATGGAAGCGGATACCTTTTGGATAGATTATTTTTTGAAAACCAACTTTGGGAATATTATAGAACTCAAAACGGGAAGATTTTTAATGGATTCAAGGTGAAAGAAATTGAAAAAAAAGGACATGGGCATGGAATTGTTTTAAACAGTCATAATAACAATATACATCTGAGCAGTGATTTCATCGTGGATGCAACTGGAAGAAAAGCATCCATAAGTCAAAAATTAGGAGCTGTTAAAAAAGAGTTAGATACACAATTTGCTATGACATTCACATTAGAACTGAATAAGCCAATAACGCGCAATATTATTATTGAATCTGTTCCAAATGGCTGGTGGTATGCATCTCCTAATAGCAATCAAACATTGACTTTGATGTTTTTTACATTAAAAAAAATGATCCCCAAAAAAGGAGAAGTCAATGATTTTGTAGAAAAAGAAATGAAGTCGAGTACGACCATTTCAAATTTTTTGAATGCTTCAAAATTAAAAGAAACTGAAGTGAAAATTATACCAGCTGGTACAAGTCGATTAGATCAACCTTATGGGTCAAACTGGGTAGCTGTCGGTGATGCCGCATGTGCCTATGATCCCATTTCATCTTATGGGATTACCTCAGCTTTAGCTTCAGGATATTATGCCGGACAAGCTATTGCAAGTCATTTATCTGGGAAAAAAGAGGCGATGATTTCTTACCGATACATCATTGAGAATGCATTCCAAGCCTATTGTGAAAAACTGATTAATCACTACAGAGAAGAGAAGCAATGGTCCGAAAGTTACTATTGGAAAAATAGATTTTCTGATAAGAACTGAGATTGTTTTTGAATTAACGATTGACTGTAATTAAACAGTAGATTGTCTATTCTTCTCGTATAGAACTCATGTTTCCTCAATGGGTAGTTCTTTTATAGACACTTGATAATTCCTATTCAAATACCAAGTCACAATTCCAGGCACCAGAGCCGCCTGAAACAAGAAAAACCATAGCGTCGCCCAACCTCCTAACTCTACACCTTCACTACTTGAAATGAACAGTTGATTGCCTAGAGGTCCTGCGGAGAAAAGGACAATAGAAATAAGAATCCACCCAAAATGAAGTCCGATCGGGGCGAATATTGACTTGGTCTTTGCGAATGCATAGGCAAACATCCAACCACCTGCACCAGTAACTAATAATACATAAGTCATAGGAACGATACCTCGACCAAACATGTCATAACTGAACCAATGATATATACCAAATACGAGATAAGTATGTTTGGATGTGGCACGGAAGTGACGATGTTGCAAAAGGAGAAATACTAGAAAATAATGGGAAAGACTTTCTTGAATTTACGTTTTGGGCTGTACTGTCAGTGTGGAAGTCCAGATTGAACATGGAGAAAATGTTATTGAGTTGACTCAAAAAAACATTGCTTTAGATGAAAAATCTAGAATGCATGATTATGTTGGCTGCTCAAGAGGGTGGACTTTTTATTTAGTAAATCTCAAATCGATAATCGAAGGTGGGATTGATTTGAGGAATAGGAATAAAGATTTATTTGACGTAATAAATTCATGATCATTGGCTAGACATTTATAGTCGCTAAGCGCCATTTCTAATTCTATGCAGTTGGAAGCTTAGGAGAAGATATAGTTAGGGTGATGCAATACGCATCATTATCGATGATGACAATAATCATTGTGTTTGCTTATTTTAATTCCGAAATTGTACAACAATTATTCATTTTGCTTTAACTCAATAAATGGCATTTGTAGATTATTATAAAATCTTAGGCGTTTCTAAAACAGCAACTGAAAAGGAAATCAAAACTGCCTATCGGAAACTAGCCCGTAAGTATCATCCTGATTTAAATCCAGACAATAAAGAAGCTGAGATAAAATTCAAAGAAATAAATGAGGCAAACGAAGTTTTAAGGGATCCTAAAAATCGTAAGAAATACGATGCGTACGGGAAAGATTGGAAACACGGAGAAGAATATGAAAAAGCCAAACAGCAACAGCAAAGACAGTCACAACGACAGTCGAGCCAACAAGGCTTTTCAAACGAAGAATATTCTGACTTTTTTGAATCCATGTTTGGTGGAGGAGGAAGAGAAACATTCAGCCAAGGTCGAAGCCCTAAGTATAAGGGGCAAGATTACAATGCAGAATTGCATCTGAATCTAAAAGATGTGTACACCTCTCAACAGCAAATTCTTACTGTAAATGGTAAAAAGATTAGACTGACAATTCCTGCGGGAGTTGAAAATGGTCAAGTGATAAAAATTAAAGGTAAAGGAGGGGTAGGAATCAATGCTGGTCCAAATGGTGATTTGTATATCAAGTTTATTATCGATAATCAAACACAATTCAAACGTGTAGGCAATAATTTATATCAGAATATTGATCTAGATTTATACAAAGCGATTTTGGGTGGAGAAATCACTGTTGATACTTTTATAGGTAAAGTAAAACTTAAGATAAAACCTGAAACACAAAACGAATCGAAAGTAAAATTGAAAGGAAAAGGATTTCCCATTTATAAAAAAGAAGGAAAATTTGGGGATTTGATAATCACATATCATATAAAGACACCTATAAAATTAAGTGAAAAAGAAATAGAGTTGTTCAAAAAGTTGCAAAAAATTAGAGCATGATGAATGAAAAACGTTTAGTATCGATACAAACCCTTTGTTCGCATTATAATATTGAAATTTCATTTGTAGATGCTCTAAACCAAATGGGACTCATCCATATTGAAATTATTGAGCAAAATCATTATGTACATCAAGACCAAATTAGTGATCTAGAAAAGATAATCAGGCTGCATAATGAGCTAAACATGAACTTAGAAGGCATTGATGTTGTATTTAATTTGTTAGAGAAAGAACGGAAATTGCGGAATGAATTAAACGTCCTTAGAAACAGATTGAAGCTTTATGAAAATGATTGAAAATCAGCATTAGAATTGTAGTGTGCTAATGTCTCTATTTGGTCGTCACAGCTAGATTGTGTCTACATTTCTCGGAAGTATTTGCATACATGTAGAAGGAGAAAATACTGAAACTAACAATGAAATAAAGGAAGAATTAACCAATTAGTTGTAAACCAACCTTAGATTCAACTTAGGACAAAACCATTAGTCAAATATTAATTTAATCAATCCTCGATTGACGTTGTCAATAGTTACATTTGATAAAAAGGAAATCTTACGCAGAATTAATTTCAGCTGTAAAGATTTCCTTTTGATTTATTGATTTTAATTAACGCTGGATAGACATAAGGTAAGCGATTAATTCTGCAAGTTTACCTTTTATTTGTGCTTCCTCTAGGTACTCCTCCTTTGAGAAAACTTCTCCCCAAATCGGCATCTCTCTTGATCCATGTGCTTTAGACATTTTTCTACCGTCAATAATATTTGCAATTTCTAAAACTGGAAACTCATTACTTTTTCTTCTGTCCCTTATGAGTGTCAAATTCGCAGGTTGAATACTTAGGGAGTCAATAAAAATCCCACGCCCGTCATCCCCGTGGCATGAACTGCAATATTTTTGAAAATGTGCTTTTCCAGTTATTGCTTGATTTGCTCTCGAATTTTTGGGGGGCTTGGAATCACAGCTCGTTGCAAATGCAATTAGAATGGCCGCAAAAAATGTAAAAACGAATCCAAAGTTTCCTAAAGTACAGTAGTTATAGTTTTTCATTTTTAAAAAATATTAAGTGGATAAAAAAATTATTCCCATAATATATCGACTAATTTAAATGTTTTAAATGATATTAATCATAGGCTGTCTCTTATACACATCTCCGAGC
>CAJXUU010000196.1 GCA_913061325.1 uncultured Saprospirales bacterium
TCTGCCTGTCTCGTGGGCTCGGAGATGTGTATAAGAGACAGCTCAAGTATATAGCGCAATTGCGATTAGAGCTTCCAGAAGGAGAACAAAACCTTAAGGATTTTGTCAACCAAAATCATCCATCACCACTTATCACAGATGCGACTTACGAACTAGGAGACTACTTCTATAATGAGAAGCAATATGCATCCTCTATTGAATATTTTGATAAAATAGATATAGATGCATTATCCGAACTTAAAATGAGTGAATTGGTATTCAAGAAAGGATACTGCCACTTTGTGAAAAAGGAATTTGCAAATGCACAATACAACTTCAGTTACTCGAAAAATATACAGAATAAATTTTTCTATCCTATCAACTACTACTATGGGATGTGTGAATACTTCAATGGCGACTATGATGATGCGGTAAAAAGTTTTCAAAGGGTTGAAGACAATTATATATACAAATCTCAAATCCCTTACTACATCGCACAGATTTACTTTGCAGAGAAAAAATATGATCAGCTCATCAGTTATGGTGAAAATGCAGTTCAAAAACGTGATACTAAAAAGAAAAAAGAAATCCGCCTTCTTTTAGGTCAAACATATTTCCAGAGAAATAATTACGAAAAAGCATTGCCCCATCTCGAATACTATGAAAACAATACAGATGCATTGACCTTAGAAGAGTTCTACCAATTAGCATTTACACAGTATCGATTAGGATATTGCGACAGAGCGATTGACAATTTTTTAGAAATTAATCTTGAAGACAGCAAGCTAGGTCAAGTCGTAAATTATTACTTAGCAGATTGTTATGAAAAACAAGGCAACAAACAATCATCAAGAGCGGCATTTAAGAAGGTGAGTCAGATGGATTATGATTTAGGGATGAAAGAAGAAGCAACATTTAACTACGGTAAACTTTCCGCTGAAATGGGACTAGAAAGAGAAGCCATAAATGTGCTCATGAATGTAGAGCAATCTTCTCCTTACTATACAGAAACACAATCAATCATAAATGACATCTTGGTGAATACTGGGGATTTTGACAATGCAATCAGCATACTCGAATCACTTCCGAACCTCAATACTGAGCTAGAAAAAACATATCAAGACGTAACATTTAATAGGGCGATCCAACATCTTGCTGAAGGCAACCCTCAGGAAGCCAAATCAATGTTTTCTAAGTCATACAAATATTCATATAATAAATCCCTCGTAGCCCAAGCCAATTATTGGGAAGCCAATATGTTATCCAATGAAGGAGAATATGAAAATAGTATAGCTGCTTTTGACAAATATCAACGATCCGCTAAAGACGCATCAAATCTGCCAGAAGAAGCACAGACTTATATGGGGCATTATAATCAAGCATACAATTTTTTAAAAACGAATCAGTTTGTAGATGCCGCCGCAGAATTCAAACGAGCAATTATTGGTATCAATAGAAATGAAGATCAAATAAAAAGTAATTCAATATTAGAAAGAGTATTGCCTGATGCATATTTGAGAGCTGGAGATTGTCTATTCAAAGTTAATAGATATGATGATGCTGTAACTTACTATGATCAGAGTATTGAGAGACAAGCAGTCGGTTATGTTTATGCTTTGTATCAAAAAGGATTAATTGAAGGATTAGTTGGCGAACCTTATCAGAAAGTGATTACTATGGAAAAGATAACAGACAATCATCCAGACTCTGATTATGCTGATGATGCATTACTTCAATTAGGTGATACATATCTTTCACTTGGAAGTCCAATACCTGCAGCTAAGGCATTCAGAAAACTAAGAACAGACTATAAAGGCAGATCGAACCTTATCAACGCTGCAAACTTAAAACTAGGTCTAATCAATTATAATGAGGGAGATGCTGAAGGTGCTCTTGCTTATTACAAAAGCGTATTCACTAATAATCCTAATCCAAAAGAGTCACAGGAAGCGCTCATAGCAATCGAAGAAATTTACATTGATGATCTTGGAAAATCAGATGAATATTTTAATTTTTTACAGACAATACCTGGCTATGAAATCTCTGCATTTACAAAAGATAGTATAAACTACAGAATAGGTGAAATACAATATCAAAATGCCAATTACGATCGAGCAATAACGGCTTTTGATGATTATCTAAAGGTTTACAGTTCAGGATACTACAGACTTAACGCTAGATATTTCAGAGGAGAGAGTTTATCAATCCTAAAGAAATACAACTCAGCTTTGAGAGATTACGAAGCGATCATCAAAGAAGGTATCAGTGATTATTATGAACGAGCAACTAAGAAAGCTGCGCTGATAAGTTATAATCACAATCAGAACTTCAATAAAGCGTATATGTACTATGGGCTCTGGGAAAAGCAAACTCAAAATCAAGAAGATAAATATCAAGCACAACTAGGGTTGATGAGAAGTGCCTTCCGTAGTGGAAATGATAATGGAATTAAGACGTACAGCAACAAAGTGAATCAAAATCCTCTTGCTACCAATCAAGATAAATCATCAGCAATGTATTATTTAGCCAAGGTGTCCTATAGAACAGGCCAACTTGAACAAGCTGCTGTAGCATTTCAGCAAGTAGCTTCACTCTCGAATAACAATCAAGCTGCAGAATCGCGATACATGCTGGCAAAGATAGCATTGGATAATAACGATCTAGTTAGCGCAGAAAATCAGGCGAATGCTGCAAATGAAAAAAACAAGAACTACCCTACTTGGATAGCGAAAAGTATCCTTTTATTATCAGATATATATGTAACTAAAGGTGACTTACTGAATGCTAGAGCAGCTGTAGAAGCAATTATAGAAAATTTCAGCTCTGACGAATCTTTGTTGAAGGAAGCAGAAGAAAAACTCAAAATAATAGAACAAAAAGAGGTAGAAAGTAATAGAATCAAAACTGAAAACGCAGATGGAACTTTGGAACTAGATACAAGTGGTAACTAATCAGCTATTCAAATTTTGATTTATTAAAAAGGAAAAATGAAAAAGATATTATACTATATAACCGCTACAATATTCTCTTTTAATCTTTGTGCGCAAGATACGCTGATCACTGAGAAGGATACAATAATCACCAACACTGGCAAAATAGAAGTAGATCAAGTAGAAGTTATCAAGGCATTTGAGGCTAAACTATCTGATGCTAAAAGGATCGGGTTCGCACCAAAGGTAAAAGCTGTTGTCCCAGTTGAGAAAACTTACAATTATGACATCACAATTGTACCTGTAGATATTATCTACCCAGATCCCATGATTAGACCATTGGCAATGAATTCGGATGCACCTAAAAATGTGGCCCACTTTTTCACTCGTTTAGGATATGGGGATCTTAAGTCTCCATACGCAGATGCTAGTTATCAATATGTAAAAGGCGATGAATATGATTTCATTATAGATGCGCACTTCTACGGGGCTGATGATAGTGAAGAAATCGAAAATAGAAAGTTCTATGAATCTGCTCTAAATATCAAAGGAGGTTACAGGATCGGAGAGAATAATAAAGTTAGTTTAGCCTTGGGAGGCAAATATGATATCAGAAACCTGTATGATACTTTAAAAGCTGCTACCTATCCAGATTTTGATATTGTAAAAAGAAAAATTCTTAATATTGGTTCTGAATTGGCATTTCAAAATATAGAAACCACTAGTGGTGGATTTGATTATATATTTAATATAAATGGTGGTTTCACTAATTTGGGTACAAAAATTAATGCTTCAGAAGTCAGGTTTGGAACAGGATTGAAAGTACAAAAAACATTCTCAGAAAAATTTTCAATCCTATTAGATGCAGATGCTAGTTTTTATGACATAGACGAATCTTCATCTGACACAACATTACAACAGCAGTTTACGATCAAACCAGGCATTCGATTTAGCATAGGATCATTTACAATGAAAGCACTGGCCGATGTATTTATTGATGAGCGAGGCACTAATCCTTTCATAGAGGCTGAAGCCAATTTAGCTATTTTGGAAAACAGTTTACAGATTTACCTAGGTGTTGATCAAAAAGTACAAATAAACTCTCTTGCCAATAAACTCCGAAGTAATCCATTTGTAAATAGAACAGCTCTGGAGCATAGGAATACAATTGCAAAGCAATATTATGCTGGAGTCAGAGGCAAGATGAAAGACTTCTTGACGTTTAACTTTTCAGCTGGATATGAAAGTATAAAAGATCAAAGATTTGACACCGACCAGTATGGCATATTGATGAGATCAATCTACGATGATATGACCAATATTTTTATCAATGCGAATTTAGAATTCAAAGTGAATGACCATATCTCAGTTGGTGGTATTGTAAATCAAAACTTCTTCGATCCAGAAACGCTAGGCAATGTTATTAATATGGCTTCTTATAGCTACAATGCTTATTCAAAAATAACGCTGCTAAGCGAAAAATTGGTGATAAAAGCTGATATCAATCTTGCGGATAAGATATATTGGGAGGATTTTGCATTTCAGGAACAGTATTCAGGAAACAAACAATTGGACCTAAGTATAGGAGTTGATTACTATTTCACTAAAAATATAGGTCTATGGATAAGAGGAAACAATCTACTCGATAGAGAATATCTAAAATACCATTACTACCCTGGATTTGGAAGAAATCTACTTGGTGGCATCACTGCAAGATTCTAAATACTGAAGTCATTTTTCAGAATCTAGATTGATCATACTTTGCAGTTAAAATAATTAATGATTTGTGTACATTTGTTCCATATCAATATTTACCATACATAAATGACTGATTCAAAAGTATATATTGCGCTAGAACATCTCTCTGTTTATGAATTAAATAGTTTTAAGAAGTACTTGAGTTCTCCATACTTCAATATGAATGAGAACTTAATTGCTATTTACGAGATATACGAGCCTCTCTTAAAGGGTAAACTCAATGATAAACTGAGCAAGGAGCTAATATGGGAAATCATATTTCCAGGAAAAAAATATAATGACACAAAATACAGAAAACTACATTCTGAATTATTAAAAACATTCGAAGATTTCATAGCACAGAAAGCTTTTGACAATAACAAGTTTCTCAGAGCAAACCTAACACTTCAAGCTGTACGAACAAGGAAGATTGAAAAATTGTACAAATCAGTATCAGCCTCCTCGGATAGAGCAATTGAACGTCAATACAACCGATCAACCGAATACCTATATGCTAAGTATTTTAATGCAAATGAAAAGCTTCAATTCTACTCTGATTCGCAGCTACAAAGAAGAAGATCAAAAAACATAGCTGGTGATTTAAACATTTCTGAAACTGTAAAATATTTAGACCAATTCTATATCGCAGAGAAGCAAAAGCATTATGTGAAATTATTAAGCTGGAAAAAGGTCTTAAACTTAGAACAAAAGATAGACTATATCGATCTATTAAATGAAATGATCAAGAATGAAGAAATAGAAAACATACCTCCTATTGCTATATATAGTACTATTTCAAAGATGTTTTTGAATCAGAATGATGAAGAAAGCTATTTCAAATTAAAAAATCAAGTTGACGAATTCATTGACAATTTTCCTGATGATGAAATCCGTTATATTTATTATGCAATTCTTAATTTTTGTGTGAGAATGGTTAACATGGGTAACTTGTCTTTCCAAAAAGAGACTTTGGAGGTTTATAAGGAAGCCCTAGCAAAGAATACATTATTCCAAAATGGATATCTAACTACCGTAAGTTTCAATAATATAGTATTTTTTGCTCTAAGAGTTGGAGAATATGATTGGGCTGAACAATTTGTGGCAAACTATATGGACAGACTCAATGATACTGACAGGAATAGTTCCGTAAGTATTAGTCTAGCACGAATAGAGTTTTATCGTAAAAACTATGGAAATGTAATTGAATTGCTTCAAGAAGTAGAAATGAATTCTGCGGTATACAACTTAAACTCAAAAACAATCCTTTTGCTTTCGTATTATGAACTAGATGAATTTGATGCTTTAGACAGTTTTATAAACTCATTTCGTGTATACCTAAACAGAGAAAAATCTATCTCTGCACGTAAAAAAGGAACTTATAAAAATCTATTAAAGTACGTCACAAGGCTTATCAACTTACGAGATAGTGATAAAAGTGGCTTGCTTAGTCTAAAAACTGAGATAGAAGAAACTTCAGGTGTAGGAAGTAAACCTTGGTTATTACAGAAATTGGAAGAAAAAATGAGCTAGGTTAAATACTAAATTTTAGCAATACTCCAACCATGATCCTGCATCTTGATATCCTTCAATTGGTGATGTAGAAGTTCCGTTTTCATATGAACTGATAAAAGTAGAAACCTCGTGCGTTAGATTCTCGAAGCAATCTCTAATTAGGTCAGATCTAAAACCAGTCACTGCCATTTCTGCTACAAAACCAGCTGATACTACCCTACTAATAACCCGTCCAAGATCAACAAGTTTTCTTTGAGGCAGCTTACCTTCAATAGTAAAATTAAGCATAGATTTAAATCGATCAGCTACATGAGCTGTAAGTTCGTGCTGTGATAAATATTCAAACAAGTTTGGAATCTTCTTTCTACCCATCATCTTAGCTACCATTTCTGCAATCTGAGAATATAACATCTCATTAGATCCTTCAAATATCTGAAACGGTCTAGAATCAACGATTCCTCTTGCTCCTAGGCTTTCTTCTCTATATCCATTTGCTCCGCTTAATTGCGTAAAGGTTTGAGCTGATTCTTGCATCAAGTCAGTTACATAAGCTTTCATGCTATTGGCCTCTATAGCATTTCCAGCTACATTTACATGTATACTGCTCATAGAAGAACTTTTCCAACACATAGCAGAACAAACTGTAAATGCACTTTGAATTCTGGAAATCGCATGTTTAATTTGATCTAATTCCATTAGGGATTTCCCACCTACTATTCTTTCATTCGTATATTTGATTGACTCGTCTAACATTCTCTGTATGAATCCCATTGCCATTCCAGGAAATTGAAGTCTACTTCTATGAAGGAGATCAATCATTAGTTTTAGTCCTGTAGATTCCGGAACTAATTTATACGCTTCTGGCACTTGTATATCTACTTTATTCAAACCATAAGGTATAGGATATAGTCCAATATTATTATAAAGTTCTTCGACTATTATTCTTTGATCTTTTTGTTGTTCATCACAAATAAAGAAGTCAATATCTCTACCAAGTTCTCCATTATCTTTTGTCGGTCGACTTGTCATCAACCAATAATCAGCGAGCCCAGTAAGTCCTTGCCAATGTTTTGTTCCCTTGATATGGTATTTATCTCCAATCTTTGTATTGCTTGTTTGCATGCTTAACGCATCACTTCCATAATCAGGCTCGGTGATCATCAAACCACCCATATTCTGCTTCGTCAAAAACCGATCAAATATTCCTTGCTTTACCGACTCCTGACCATACTTAGCAACTGGCTCTAAAAATAATGCAAAGTTAATCCCAAACGTAAGAGAAAGTGGCAATGATTCATACGACGAAGCAGCCAACAACCCTAAACATTCTTTCACTTTTGCTCCTCTACCACCATATTTCTGTTCTATAGCAACAGACAATGGAGCATCTGCCATTATATCTCTCAATACCAAATATGGAAATCCTCTCTTTTGAGTGAACTTTTCAATATTGTCTCTTTCGTAGAAAACACTCTTAAGTGTTTCTTTATAGTTTTTTAAGAAATCGGCATATGGGATAGTAGACGTATCAGTAGTAAGCATATAAATTTTTTAATTCCAAAGTCTTCAAAAAACAATCAAAGATTAGGCTAATTTTGTAGCATGCAATTTAATAACAAAAATGTTAGCAAATGCAACGAGAGAGGATAATGTGAAAGAAAATCTTTAATGATAATTGTTCTAAATTATAATTAAAGCAGTAATTTTTAAACAATCCAACTACTTTGACAAACTTTCCCATAACAATTCAACTACATGCTTTGCCATGGTTCCTGTACCATCTAGTATTTGATGCCTACAACTGGTTCCACTTGCAACTATATGAGTACTTGACTTTGCTTTTCTAATAGCTGGAAATAACACCAATTCCCCGATATCCATACTTATTTGATAATGCTCCTTCTCATATCCAAAAGATCCTGCCATTCCACAACAGCCAGAAGGAATAATTTCAACAGTATGATTAGATGGAACAGATAACAACCAAGCTACTTCATTTATATCTGTCAATGCTTTTTGGTGGCAATGTCCATGAAGTAATATCTTTCGATCAGACAAGTCGAACAATTCTGAATTTATTACTCCATTCTTTACTTCACGATAAAGAAACTCTTCGATTGTTAAACAATGCTTAGCAACTGATTTTGACTTATTGACTAATTGAGTTTTCACCAACTTAGGGTATTCATCCCTAAAAGACAGGATGGCTGATGGTTCTACCCCTATCAATGGAGCATCTTCAGTAATTAGATCAGCAAATATCCGCACATTCTCATTTGCAACATTCACGGCAATATCTAACACCCCTTTTGAGATCGCTGCTCTGCCACTTTCAGCATGATCTATCATCTTCACATCATAACCTATGGTAAGTAGTAATCTTAATGCCTTCTCCCCTATCTCTGCATCATTGTAGTTTGTGAACTCATCGCAAAAGAAGTATACTTTTTTAATTTTTGGAATACTTCCATATTTCTCGATGATCTTACCAAACCTTCCTTTCAATGGACGCGAAGCTATAGTAGGAAGAGATCTTTTTGAGTTTATACCCATTATTTTTTTGAGCACTGTACTTGTCAGGTTTGACTTCATTGCCCAATTGGTCAATCCTCCCAAAGTAGATCCTAATTTACTTAGCCTATTAAAATTCGCGAAAACCTTGGACCTTAATGGTACACCATGCGTCTTTTGATATTGATGCAGAAACTCCGCTTTCATGGTACTCATGTCTACATTAGAAGGACATTCAGTAGTGCAGCCTTTGCATGACAAACACAAATCCATTACTTCTTTTAACTCCTTGCTATCCCATGCGTTTTCACCTTCAGGTCTCGTTAATACTTCTCTCAAAGTATTTGCTCTCCCTCTAGTCGTATCTTTTTCATTTCTAGTAGCCATGTAACTTGGGCACATTGTTCCACCAGCCAATGGTAATTTCCTACAATCTCCCGAACCATTGCATTTTTCGGCAGCTCGCAAGACCCCACCTACCACATCAAAATCAAAAGTTGTATTATATGATTTCTCCTCATGATTTGGCTCAAATCGCAAGTATTCGTTCATTGGAGGTGCATCCACTATCTTTCCTGGATTGAATATATGATGCGGGTCCCAAACTGATTTTAGTCTTCGAAATTCAGAAAAGATACGATCACCAAACATCTCTTTTATAAAAGGTGCTCTAACACGTCCATCTCCATGCTCTCCACTAAGAGACCCGTTGTATTTTTTGACTAATCTTGATGATGCAAGACTGATATCGTAAAACATTTTTCTATCGTGCTCTTGCTTCAAATCTAGGATTGGGCGGAGATGAATTTCCCCAGCACCTGCATGAGCATAGTATACGGATTTTTGTCCATAACTATCCATAATCTCAGTAAATTCTCTGATATACGCACTCAAATCTTCAATAGCTACTGCTGTATCCTCTATACAAGCAACTGCCTTTTTGTCTCCAGGTAAATTAGCCAATAAACCCAACCCCGCTTTTCTCAAATTCCAAACTTGATCTACTTTTTTAATAATTATCGGATATGAATATCCATGCTCTTCATTTCTTAATGACAGAATCAATCGATCTACCTCCGCTTGAGCTTGCGAGACTGTCGCTCCTCTGAAAGACACCAACATCACAGCCTTAGGGTCACCTTGCAAGAAAAAGCGGTCAGGCTCATACAATCGTTGGCCTTTTGTGCAGTCCAATATGGTTTTATCCATTAATTCGCATGCAAAAGGAAGATGTTTCATTATCGAAGGCGTAGCTTGTAAACTGGCGTCTACAGAACCAAAATGAATGGCAGTCAACACCTCACATTCAGGTGGACAATCTACTAATCCAATTGTTATTTCTGTCGTAAAAGCCAATGTTCCCTCACTACCACACAATAGGTTACAAACATTAATCTCTTCGTCTTTCTTTTTAGAGATCAGTTCATCAATCGCATAGCCAGTATTTCTTCTTTTGATAGAAGACTTAGGGTATTGTTCATCTATTTCAGCATGTAATTCACTATCAGCCATCAAATCTAATAAATACCTATATATATCGCCTTCTAATGTTTCAAGATCACATTTGGCTTCAATTTCCTTTTGAGATAAGGATCCAAATTCCACAAGACTTCCATCAGCAAGAACAGTTTGTAAGGATTTGACATGATCTCTTGTATTTCCAAATACTATGGAAGTACTTCCACATGAATTATTCCCAACCATGCCACCAATTGTCGCTCGATTAGCTGTCGAGGTATTGGGACCAACTATTAATGCATATGATTTCAGTATATGATTAAGTTCATCTCTTATTATACCAGGTTGAACCGTAACCGTTTTGTTAATTGCATCAATGTTGATAACCTTGTTCATGTACTTTGATACATCTACAACTAACCCTACACCAACACATTGACCAGCCAGTGAAGTCCCACCTGCTCTAGGAATCATGGGAATCTTACTTGCATTGCAATACTTTACTATCTGTATTATATCTGTCTCTTATACACATCTCCGAGCCCACGAGACAGGCAGAAATCT
>CAJXUU010000197.1 GCA_913061325.1 uncultured Saprospirales bacterium
TACACTATCCTCTTCGTCGGCAGCGTCAGATGTGTATAAGAGACAGGTATTGGGACAGTGTAGATCTATATGTTGGTGGTACAGAGCATGCGGTAAGTCACCTACTCTACTCGCGTCTATGGCACAAATTTTTATATGATTTAGATATCGTTCCTTCGAAAGAGCCATTCAAAAAGCTGATTAATCAAGGGATGATTCAAGGTGTCATAGAATTCATCTATTTACAAAAAGAGAAAGGTGAAGGTGGGCAAAACATCTTTGTGAGTCAAGAGGTGGCTGAAAGCAATCCAGATACAGAATATGCGATGATACCTGTACACATTGATTTCATCTCATCATATGGATCAAAAGACAGTTACTTAGATCTTGATGGTCTTAAAAAATTCACTGAATGGTGGCCTTCTTATAAAGGTGCGAAATTCATAAGTGCTGATGCTGAATATGTAGATGGAGGACAAGATGCAGAAATCAAACTCGTCACTAAATCTGAAGTAGGAAAAATGAGTAAGCGTTACTACAATGTTGTCAATCCTGATGATATGGTAGAGAAATATGGTGCCGACTGTTTTCGAATGTATGAGATGTTCCTTGGACCAATAGAACAATCAAAACCATGGGATACCAATGGTATAGATGGTGTTTCTAAGTTTTTAAGAAAGTTCTGGGCTTTGTTTTATACAGAAGGACAATTGATTGTAAATGAAGATGCATCGAAACCAGAATCACTTAAGGCACTTCATCAAACGATAAAGAAAGTCAGTGACGATATCGAAAAGTTCTCTTTCAATACATCAGTGAGTGCATTCATGATGTGCGTCAATGAATTGAGAAGTCAGAAATGTCATTCTAGGGCTATATTGACTCCGTTGGTTCAGTTGTTGGCGCCATTTGCACCATTCATCGCTGAAGAGTTGTGGCAAGCACTTGGCGGAGAGGGTTCTGTACATCATTCAGAATATCCGAAATTCGAAGAGAAGTTCATCAAAGAAGATAGCATCGAATATCCGATCTCAGTAAACGGCAAAAAAAGAGATGCACTTAATATTCCTGCTGACGCAAGTAAGGATGAAATCGAGAAGATAGCATTGGCGTCTGAAGTTATACAAAAGTGGATTGAAGGAAAGGAGATTCGAAAAGTGATAGTTGTGCCAGGAAGAATGGTGAATATTGTGGTGTAGATCAATCAAACTTAAGTTTACGTATGAAACAATTACAAACAATTGCATCTTTTGTTCAGGCACATGAGGCGTATGTTTGTGTAGGTAAGTTGAGAGAAAATGGAATTGACTCATTTATAAAAAATGAATTGACCACTCAAACATTAAGTATGATTTCGGATCAACTAGGAGGTGTCCAACTCCAAGTGGATTTAGAAAATGTAGAAAGGGCAACTAAAATACTGATTGATCAAGGTTTAATTGAAAGACCTAACACATCAACTAAACCTGAAGATTTCTTATTAGTAGACTTTACTTCACGAATACCAATATTAAATAAAATCCCTATTCAGTTTCAATTAGTAGCTGGATTAATGACAGTATTTACTATCATCTTTTTGATTGTGATAAGTTTTGCAGTTATAGAACAAAATAAACCTCGAAAAATAGACTTCTTTCAAGAAAAGCAAAAACTGGTTAACGAACTTTCTGAAACGGATCAATTAGATCCTCAAATGGCATTAAAATCGATTGATGATCTATTAAAGATAGAAAAAAATGATGGCGACCTATATACACTTAAATCTCAGGTTTACATATATCTAGAGGAATATAACAATGCGATATCCGCTCTTCTCGTTGCCAAAAAGCACAAGAAATTTTTTAATATTAATGACTATTATTTTCTTGCAACATCCTACCACGAAAATGGTGATCAAGAAAGTTCAATAAATACCGCAGATGAAGCTCTTATTAAGACTAAAAATTATTCCGATGTTGGATTTATATATGAATTGATAGGAGAGCTTGAGAAAGCTAATTCCTGCTATGCTAAACACCTTAAAAATTGGATAGATGAAGACCAATTTGCTTATCAAAAAGACGATTATAAGTTTATGTTAGATATCATGGATAGCCTATCTTTAGAAATTAAGAAAAATGATGAGTTCAAAAAGAACAAAAATTAATTGTCCTTCATGTGATTCAGATAACACTGGAAACACTAAAAGATTAAAGCCTGGATTTGGTTGGTTATTCTTTCTTTTAGATTTTACTTTTTTGAATTATAAAAAAGAATTCTACTGCTAGGATTGTGACTTGACATTTGAATTAGACAATAAAGAATGATTTGGTTAATTGTTTGATCTAATCTTAGATTGATAAGCTAGGATCTTCCCTGATCTCGCATATCAATTAAAAATCACTTACTTCCAAATAATCTTTATCACTACACGTCCTATCCCTGTTAGTACTTTTAGTCGATTACCAACATCACAATTATTCAGTATTTATTATTGATAGTTCCGCCATTCATAGTTGAAGGAAATTTTCTTATGTATTGATGTATAGTGACTATAAACATTTATCTATGAAACCAATGCTATTTACATGGATAGTAATCCTATTGCCATGGACACTTCTACCTGCCCAGAACCTGATTCGCAATTCTTCATTTGATGAAGTACTCCCTTATTCGCACGGAGTCAATGCTTCGTCAAAGCGTCATCATTTTACTGATAATACTCGACACTGGGATTCTCCGACAGAGGGAACTCCTGACATTTGGTTAGAAGCATATCGATCAGACACACTACTAAACAAAGGAATGGAACCCATCAAACCTAGGACAGGGGAATCTATGATCGGGATAAGAATTTACGGCTGCGATAAAATATATGGTACTCACTGTAGAGAATACATCCAAACTAAAACCATGTCTACTATCAAGGCTGGAGAATGTTACGAATATGAGTTTTTTTGCTTTGTCAACACTTTCAGGGATTAGAATTAACAATATAGGAATAGGTTTCTCAGAACTCAAAATGAATGATTTGACAACCACAAAAACAATGGACTTGGATTACATATTTCAAGAAGAGGAAATCGTACACGATGGTGTTGGCAAATGGGTAAAAGTCAGTTCTAGATTCACTCCTGAACAAGATTACAATCATGTAATTATTGGAAATTTCTCTAATGATGCAGATACTAAAATCAAGCAATTAAGCAATGGAAAGTCTCATGCCTACTACTTTATTGACGATGTAAGTGTCTTCGAGGTCGATTGTAAAACAGGAAAAAGAGAAATAGAAACAAAATCATTTGTACTAAACAATATAAATTTCACTCATGATTCTTTTGACATTAAAAAAGAGGACAAAAAACTAATCCTAGCTATTTATAATCAAATAACTAAAAGCACCTATTCGACTATATCTATTAATGGTTATACCGATGATACAGGCACAGACACTTATAACATAAAGCTATCACAAAAAAGAGCGGAATCAGTTCTTGAGGAATTAATCAACCTTGGTATTCCTGGTACCCAATTGCAAGCAACAGGACATGGTAACACAAATCCTATTGATTCGAAAAACAAGGCAAATAATAGAAGAGTTGAGATCATTGTAGAATAACTATCTTACTTCTTTATTCTACTATAAAGAGATCTAAAATTATTGCCGTGTCACTTCAAAAAACATCTGAACACCTTCTTCTTGCGCTTAAGACTAACAAACCTTATCAGCAATTTGTGGATGAGCTCTCGATTATTCCTGTTTCAGATATAAGCAATCAAATCACAGATGATAATAAGAAGAAAGCTTTTTGGATTAATATCTATAATTCCTTTTTTCTGATCTTGAGAAAACACCAAAAGGTAGAAAAACCGAACATCTATACTGATAAACTGATTACGATCACTTCTCAAAAAATGACTTTGGATGAGATCGAACATGGGATATTAAGGAAATATAGAATTAAAAAATCATTGGGTTACTTACCAAATTTGTTTGCTCCCGCATGGATAAAGAACTGGGCTGTTCATAAGATTGATTTCAGGATTCACTTTGCTTTGAATTGCGGTGCGGCTAGTTGTCCTCCTATTGCTTTCTATAATAATACTCGGATAGAAACTCAACTTGAGATGGCTACACTTTCGTTTTTAGAATCCGAAACTAAGATTGATAAAGAAAATAAAAGACTCCACTTAAGTCAACTTTTCAAGTGGTATATGGGTGATTTCGGTGGTAAATCTGGTAGCAGGAAGATAGTTTCAGAATATCTAAAGACTAACGTAGTTAGATATAAGATTGAATATACGCCATACAATTACACAGAAGAGTTAGATAATTTTGTTGAATTATAAAATATGTTTCTTCAATGATTATTTAATAAGTGGAGCATTAATTTCAATACCCCAAACCAACGGCATCAAGAAATAAACGACCAACACTACCAAGATTATTGATATAATATTCAGCCAAATTCCTGTTTTGACCATGTCCGATATTTTTAAATAACCTGATCCGAATACAACAGCATTAGGTGGAGTGGCCACTGGAAGCATGAAAGCACAAGAGGCAGCCAAAGCAGCGCCGACCATAAGAACATACGGATGCACTCCAATAACTAATGCCAAAGGAGCTAATATTGGTAATATCATGGCGGTAGTCGCAATATTTGATGTTATCTCTGTTAAGAAGTTTACAGCTACAACGACGACAATTAAGATCAAAATGATGGATGCGCCTTGCATCAGAGATAATTGAGATCCGATAAATTCTGCCAATCCACTTTGTTGGAATCCCGTTGCTAAGGCTAATCCGCCACCAAATAGAAGAAGAATACCCCAAGGCAGTTTCACAGCTTCATTCCAGGTGAGAATTGTTCTTTTCTTATCGCTAGCAGGAATAATGAAAAGCAAAACTGCAGAAATCATTGCTATAATCGTATCGTCCAATGCAGGAATCCATTGATTCAATAATGATCTGCTCATCCATAATACAGCGGTGAGAATAAAAGTGGATAACACTACCCTTTCTTCATAAGATGTCTTTCCTAACTTATCAAGTTGTCGTTTAATCTCAGCTCGTCCTTCTTCGAACATATCTTGCCCCAAATCAAAAGCAAATGAAGTCAGATACTTCCAACAAATTGCCAAAAGAATTAAAGACAACGGCAAGCCTAGCAAAATCCACTGGCTGAAAGTAATCTCAATTCCGTATTGTTCCTTTACTATTCCAGCAAGAATAAGATTTGGGGGTGTTCCTATCAATGTTGATAGACCTCCGATCGATGCACTATAAGCAATAGCAAGCATTAAAGCTTTACCAAAAACTTGAACCTCATTTTTTTTGGTCGATGGATCATCCTTCATCAATGCTAATATAGCCATCCCAATGGGTAACATCATAACAGACGTTGCAGTATTAGATATCCACATGGACAGAAATGCAGTCGCCATCATAAACCCTAGGACTATCTTTTTGAGGTCCGTCCCAATCAGATTGATTATGATCAATGAGATCCGTTTGTGCAAATTCCATCGTTCGATCGCAATAGCAATAATGAATCCACCGATATAGAGAAAGACATACTTATGCCCATACGATGCAGTAGTAGCTTTGATATCCAATCCTCCAGAAAGCGGAAATAATATGATCGGTAATAACGAAGTGACTGCTAAAGGAATACAATCAGTAATCCACCAAATTCCAACCCATAGTGTGCAAGCCAAAACAGCATTCGCCTGTGTGGATAGCCCATCTGGATGAAAAAATAAAAGTGTTATTAGAAACACAACTGGCCCTAAAATGAGTGGAAATAATCTGTTTCTATTAAGCGCTTGATTCATATAAGTCCTAGACTATGGTCTATCAAATGTCAATCGATGGCCTAATCCTTGTTTGATTTCATTCACTTTATGCATGACATAGACTTCTTCTCCATTCACATAAGTGTTTGATACTTTGCCCGTAAATTCTTCACCTTCTAGTGGACTCCAACCACACTTGTATAGCACATTTTCAGGCGCTACTGTCCATTTATAGTCTGGATCAATAATGGCAAGATCTGCAAATTGACCTTCTTCAATATATCCTCTGTGTTGAATTTGGAAACATTCAGCAGGAGCGTGAGACATTTTCTCTACCACTTTCTCCATCGAGATCTTTCCTTGTTGGACCATACGCATCATAATATCGATAGCATGTTGTACTAACGGCAACCCTGCAGGTGCTTGCGAATATGGTTTTGACTTCTCCTCTGCTGTATGTGGAGCATGATCGGTGGCAATAATATCCAATCTATCATCAAGTAATGCTGGCAATAGGGCGTCTCTATTTTCTGATGCTTTAATGGCAGGATTACACTTAATTTTATTCCCCAATCGAGGATAATCATCCGCTGAGAAGTACATATGGTGTACGCATACCTCAGAAGTAATTCTCTTATTACGTAATGGCATCGTATTCTCAAATAGATCTAATTCTTTAGCAGTAGATATATGTAGTATGTGAAGTCGAGTATTATATTTTTTAGCCAATTCTACTGCCATAGAAGAAGATAAATAACATCCTTCTACGTTTCTTATTATTGGATGATAAGTTGCATCAAGATTGTCTCCATACTCTTCTTCATACTTTTTCATATTTGCTCGCACAGTAGCTTCGTCTTCACAATGAGTAGCGATAAGCATATCTACATTGCTGAAAAGCTTATCGAGTGTTTCTCTGTTATCTACAAGCATATTACCAGTAGAAGATCCCATGAATATTTTCAACCCACAAACTTGAGTTTTATCGGTTCTTAATACTTCTTCTAGATTATCATTACTAGCTCCCATGAAGAATGAATAATTGCAATACGCTGATTTATCTGCAATCACATACTTATCTTGAAGGATGGCTTGAGTCAAAGCATTTGGCTTGGTATTGGGCATCTCCATGAAGGTCGTTACACCGCCTGCGACTGCTGCTCTGGATTCTGAAGCGATATCGGCTTTATAAGTGAGCCCGGGCTCTCTGAAGTGAACCTGATCATCAATAATGCCAGGGATAATCCATTTACCGTCCATATTAATCTCCACAGCATTTGCTCTTGAGATATTAGGTGCGACTAACTTGATTCTTTGATCCTGGATAAGTACATCTGCATAAAACGACTTTCCTCTATTAAATATCTTTCCTCCTTTAAGTATTTTCATATTCTTAAACTTCTTATCGTTTCCAATTATTTATAAACAACTACACTGCCGTTATTGCTCGCTATTATGTAATATTTCTTTCCTAGAACCATAATAGATTTTATCGCTCTTGCATCTCCTTTTATGTTTATCCCAGATTTTTCAATGCTTTTGATTGCTTCAAAATTCATTTTTCCATCACCCAATAAGATCAGACCTCTTCCTGCATCATAACTAGGTGTCTCTGGTTCAGCATTCAGTTTATTCCCTACTAAAAATAGATCTAAGTGTCCATCCTTATTTACATCAGATACTTCCATATCCATTATCGGAAACCACTGAGCAGCATCTGGTAATCTCCTCATTTCAAATCCTTTGTCTCCATTATTGATTACGACATAAGAAGAGAAATCATTCACTGATTTAGAATAAGAGGATTCTATCTTGGCTTCTCCAAGTATATCCTCAATAGACGATGTTGCAAATCCTTCATAGGTAGGGAATTTATCTTTTAGCAATGGCATTTGTTGAGAAGAGCATTCTTTACCACGAACAGGTACGGTCTCATCCTTGTATTTTTTAGTTAATACAATATCAAGACTACCACTTTCATCAAAATCTGAAGCCAAAACTCCTAGTGGTTTGTCTGTACTTGGATGAAACTTAGAATTTTCTCCCATGTTTCCAAGGATAAAATCCATATCACCATCCTTATCAAAATCACTTGCAACAACACTTTGCCACCAACCAGAATGATCTTGAAGTGCAGGCACATTTAGTTCTTCAAATTTGCCTGCATTATTTATCAAAATTTTAGGTGCATTCCATTCTGATGTAATTATTAGGTCTTCCCAATCATCTCCATTGATGTCCACAGCTTCAATATCAGTGATCATTCCAGGCAATTCAGGAAGTACTTTGCTTGTTTTCTTTCTAAAATATTCACCATAATTCTCTAAGTAATATGATGTAGATGACAATGGATACTTACCTGGCTGATTTCTTCCTCCAACTACCAAGTCTAGATCACCATCTTTATCAACATCTATAGTAGCTATTGCTTTTGTGCTAGACGAAATTGGAGGTATCACTGATATTTTCGATGTGAAATTTCCTTTTCCATCATTTTGGTAAAGTCTATCTTGCATGAGTTCCGGATGGCCTTCAATTTCTCCTCCTCCACCTGATGCAACATATAAATCTTGATCACCATCATTATCATAGTCAAAGAATATCGCTCCTAGGTCTTCAAATCTTCTATCATTAAGAATTGTTGACTTTGTATCTTTTTTCAATTTACCTCCTTGACTTATGAACAATTGGGGTTCACTGGTATTTGACCCACCTAAGAAGACATCATCCATTCCATCTCCGTTGATATCTGCCACTGCAAGTGCTGGTCCCAGGTCAGAATACTTATGAGGAAGTAATATTTCCTTATTGAAATCATTAAATCTCATTTCTTCATGCCTTACCTTTTCTGTAAATAATTCCTTCGATGATTCTAATAATGGTTGAATTGAAGCTTCTTCACCTGGATCAGAACCATTTCCTTTTTCCAAAGTAACAGTTCTATTGACACCTTCAATATTGAATATTTCACTGCTGCCATCTGTCCATTTAACCTTTACACCATTCACACTGTTAGCCTTTCCCAATCCAAAATGTGCTATTGGTTCTACACTAGATTGATATCCGCGAGAAAAAGTATAAGTAATAGATTGGAGACCAGCATCAGTTTGCAATGAAACTACAGCATTATCAGTCAGCTGATTATCTGACTTTAATTTTACTTTCAAGAAATTGTTACCAGAAGAAATATTTTCAAGAAGCGTTGCCGTTTGGGACAAGTTATTTATGACAATATCAAGATCACCATCATTATCAAAATCTGCATAAGCACCTCCATTTGAGAAAGTAGGTTGTAGATCAGACCATTCAGAAGTGATATCCTGAAAACGGCCATTTTGATTTTGAAAAATTCTGTTTTTCACCGGAGATGATTTGATTATTTCCATGAAATAATCAAATACTTTATCGTTCCAAACATCCCCATTTTGACTTTTAAATTCCGCTACTTTTCTTTTAAAATCATTATCCTTTGTATCTCTGAAATAGCCATTGGTAATGTAAAGATCTTTGAAACCATCATTATCAAAATCAGCAAGTAACGGCGCCCAACTCCATTCTGTCTGTCCTGTGCCCATGAAATTACTGACCTCACTAAACGCTCCATTGCCTCTTCCTATTTGCACAGTGTTAAACATATATGCTTTTGTCAGCCCTTTTTGATCGTATAAGAAATTAAATTTCCTGCTATCCATAGATGCCATCAATGTCTTATTCCTTACATGATCTTGAGGGGTCATATCTACAGCTACCATATCCATTAGTCCATCATTATTGAGATCAGCTGCATCGATCCCCATAGAATAGAACGAAGTGTGACCCATTTTATCCTTTGACACCTCTGTAAATGTGCCATTCCCATTGTTCATGAAATAATAATCAGGAATATCATAATCATTGGAAACATAAACATCTATAAATCCATCATTATTGAAATCAACAGTGGATAACCCGAGGGACACTGATTCTCTTGAAACTCCAGCTTTTTCAGTAACATCTACAAATTTATTGTCTTGGTTCTCATAAAGGGTACTTCTATATTTAGACCTTTCGTTATGACTTTTATTTGCATTTGAGAAAAACGCATTAATATCTCCATCAAAATCCATGTGATTGTTCACCCATAAATCTAAGTCACCATCATTGTCATAATCAAAAAATGATGAGTGCACACTTTTACTATTGCCGGCTATTCCATATTTTCGGGCTTTATCTGTAAAAGTAAGGTCTCCATTATTTATTAGAAATTGATTGGCTAGTCTTTCATCTGACTCTTCGATTCCAGAGCTACACACATAGATATCGAGAAATCCATCATTATTGATATCGACCATATTGGCACCAGTGGACCATTTCGCTATATTTGGTAATGCTGTTTGTGATATATCCTTGAATTTCAGATTTCCTTCATTGATAAACATTTTATTAGGCACGTCATTACCTGTAAAAAAGATATCCGCTAATCCATCATTATTGAGATCTCCAACTGCGACTCCACCTCCATTTAAAAAATAATCAAAAAACATAGAATTCCTAGAAGTAGACTCTTTGACTTCATTCGTAAAATTGAGATTGGAGCTTGCTACATCGACCGTTTTAAAAATCTTGTTTGATAAATCTGAGGATATCGAATCTGATTTTTTATTCTCGTCATTTGAACAAGAAAAAAATAATAAAATCAATGCTATAAAATATAAAAATGCTTTTTTATCTCTCACTCTAGGTTTGTTTATTAATCACTCTACAAAGTTAAATTGTTATGTGACTAAGTGAAAATTATAATTCATTATTTGATTCTAAAACCCAATAAAAATCAAAAGCAAGAAGAATGCAACTAACCCAATTACAAATAGTTGTACTTATAAAATCTTAATTCCTGTC
>CAJXUU010000198.1 GCA_913061325.1 uncultured Saprospirales bacterium
AGATTTCTGCCTGTCTCGTGGGCTCGGAGATGTGTATAAGAGACAGATATAAATACCATTCTGCAATGAAGAAACGTCAATAGTATTGATAGCCTGTGCAGAGCTTCTCAAAACTTCTGACCCCGTTATGGATTCGATTATGAAAGAATTAATTACATTCTTGCTTTCAATATTGAGTCGATCATGTACAGGGTTAGGATAAATGTAAATTTCGTTTGCAACTTCTTGTTCTTTGCTATCTCTAGTTTTAGCACTTGGCAATTCAAATGTACTCGTGTAGTTGTAGCCATGTAAGACCAATATGGATCTGGCCCATGATCTTGAAGTACCTTTCACCCCTTCTGCGTGGGTTATGACATTGGACACTTGACTGTTGGTCAATTGATCTAATGGAGTGCCGTTCACAATTGTATACAAATTGACTAACCTATTATAGTCAGCCACTTGATAACTATCCATGTAATACTTAGTAGGAATGTTATTCAGAATGTTAGTTGCACTAGTCCAATTATTCTGTCCAACATAATAATTGAATGCTGCATAATCTCCGACTATGCTATTAAGTTTCATCAGGTAGTTTATATAGCTGGCCTCATTCCAAACTGTTGGATAGAGTTGATAAGTCGCAATGATATCCGCTAGTACATCGTCATTCTGTTCCCACAGTCCAGTACCTATCTCTTCTGCGTATGGAGTAGATAGTGATCCATTGTTATTGTTTTCTAGATCTGTGATATCATTCTCTATATCCGTTTGTCTAGTAATCTTGGTGGGAAGATCAGTAGGTACATCATCATGCTGTACACCTGTACTTGGGTCTGATGGATCTGTAGGATTTAATCCAAATATTGTAGTAGTTTCAGTTCCGCAAGTATAGTTAGCTCTATCAAATTTTAGTACTCCTAGAACCTCATTAGGTTCATCGAATGGCTGCATACTATGGTAGTATTCTATGTTCGTACCTAATGTGTAATCATTGATGATATCATCGTTCGTTCCATTCAGCCATTTATTAGCTGCCGTGGCTAATTGTTCATTTTGATCAAGATGAAACTGTATTTGCCGTATCCCAAGTCTAAACTCATCTATAGACCATACCGCTTTATCACTGGACTGGAAATCATTGCAACTAAAATATAGCCCTCGCTTAAAATTCAAATTGAAAGTGCCCGTTGGGAACGTGGTAGAATTTTGATGATCTCCTACTATACCATTCGGACTATTGAAAAGGTTGTTCCTAATCTTATTGTTAATCGGTCCTAGATCATCTGCAAAAATATTGACAGCGGTTAACAAGCTAGCATTCTTAAACTCATTCTCTTGAATATCCGCACCAAACATTAATCCTTCTAGATAAATAGCTACTTGATTATTTATCTGACCATCTTGACCAGTACAAGAACTGATATTACCCGTCGATATTCCAGAATTATCAAATACATTTTTCCATATTGTAAAGTTACCTACGGAGTTAGAATATACACCTCTATAACATCCATTGAAGTTGCTGTTCCAAACAAAAAATGGCTTTTGTCCTGTTGCCGCATTGTTCTTAACACCATATCCTAGATTATTAAATGTACAACCCCAATGAACAGCAAAAATACTATTTTCAGCTTCTATGCCGATTCCATGGTCTTCGATACATGGACTGTTCGAGTTGCTAGTAAAGTCAGAAAACATAAATGTTGCCATTCCATTCCATCTATTTAGACGCACAAATGATTGAAAATCTGGATTGTGGTTATTGATGAAATTGGTTGATGTCACTAAGATGTATGACCAATTTTGTATGGGAGCTGCATCTATAGAAATATTACAATTGTCAAATGTCATGTTGTAAGTATAAACTGTGGCCCCCGATTGAGACTGAGATGGACCATATGTTCTGACCCCAATTGTTGCATTCTCGATCAATGCATTATTTTCTCCTGTAAATGAGGCTGCGTTGGAGAAAGATGGATCTCCATACAATTCGACACCATCCCATTTGTCATCTCCTATGGAAGTAAGAGTTCCTCGTAGATTTAGTCTACCGCCTTTTTCTACGATCAATCTACCACCTTCGCAGAATCTAAGTGTCATGCCGCTTTCTATTGTAAATGTCACATTTTCCTCTACTGTAAGGTCTCCAATTATATCCATAATAACTGGTGTGTTATTATTTGACCAAACAGTATTTGAAGATATCACGGGGTTCTCAGCAAATCCGCCTAGAGGGGTTAATCCTGTTTCAGTTAAATTAGATAAAGTAGAAATATTAGTCCTTATATTTTGCATGCAATCACTCATTCTCGCCAATTGGTCAGACGAGAGATAACTATTTATATCTATTGCACCTGTTTGAATAGTCATCAAATTATCATTGTCATCATTTAGATCAGGAACATCTAAAGTGCAAGTATTTGGTGTGGTGCCAACAAGTGCGTAGTCTACTGGAGGCGTATCTCCACAAAAATCACCTTGAGTAAAGTTTTCTGAAGGTCCATGACATCCCACCCAATTACTATTGCTAACAAATGAATCGGGTCCATTGGTATGGAAGACATTGAGCCAATGGGCAACCTCATGAGCAAGATATTCTAAGGGTTCATCATACTTAAATACTACACCATCTCGCTGACTTTCATTGGAGTTCTGATTTGCAGGGTTCATACAAGAAAAAGATGGTGGATCGGTCGAAGTTATTACTGAACATGGCGTGAAGGCATATCCCGCTGAAGCCCCATTATCAATATCCACCACAGTCCAGATATTAAGATACTGGTTAGATGGCCATCTAATTTGGCTTTTTAATTGGAAGTCTTCTATTGCACTAAAGGCACTTCCATAAGGCTCAGTGGTATAAACATCATTTATAGCTATTCCACAATAACCGTCAGGTGACATCCTTGCCAGTTCAAAATTAAATCGAGGAGTATATTGATCGTAGTAATCATCTAAATCACTAATCAAATCCATTATCTCTTGATTCGTCATCTGTCCTTGGCTTCCATTATGCATATTATGCACTACCACAGGTATTGTGTAGGTTTGAGCATACGAAATAGTTCCTATGAAACTAAAACATAGCATGCTTAAATAAAAATAATACTTTTTCATTTTTAAAAATTTAATTGTTAAAAAATAATTTCAAAAAGGGTGTTTTGAAAATTAAGTTTCAACTCTTAAAATCTAATTGGGTTATCTCTATCTCCTTTTACTTTCTTTTCGCAAACTTTGGCAATATTGCGCTTAGTTTACCTCCCAAGATAGTTGTTTTTGGTTACCGTTTTAGATCTTAATCGATGGTAACAAGTGTATATATTCACCCCACAATCCAACTTCCACATATATCTGTTATGCGATCCACCCGTCATAACTGACAATCAATTACTTAACTAAATGTCTATTGAATCTTATTTATCCGTGTTTAAACGGGTACTACTCGTATATATACGGATAATGCTGCAATTGATCTTTAATATTAACACTACATCAATCTAAATATAAAAATAAGTTTTAGCTCTAAGCATTTTTTTTGTTTCTTTCATTTAAGCATATTTTTTCAGTATCCCACCTACCCTTTAATCTTAGAATTCTCAAACAATATTTCCTGCTCACAATTTCCATTTTCAAAACATGTAACCATAATAGTAGGCCTCCCCAACTCTGTTGTTTCTACAAAAACAGCTTGAATTGAACTGAAGCCAATATCATCTCCAATTTCATATCCATTATTCACAAATCTTAAAATACTCATTGCCGCTTTTGATAAAGAAAAATTAGAATTTGGATTTGAATGCTCCTCAACAAATTTTTCATAGGATTGTCGTTTCATCTCTACCAAGAAAATAAAAAAAGCCATTTCTGCTTCTCTGTCTATCAACAATCCTTCAGTCCAACCTTCTGTCCAATCTTCCTTATCAATAGTTTCATCTCCAGCAGGTTGATAATATAATGTATCTGGATAAGGTACTTTAACGATTAGAGATCGTGCAATAGCTTTTCCATCTCTCAAGGAGTCAACTTTTTCTGAACTAATTATGTCATCGACAAAATATCCAGACTCTGTCAGATACTCTAAGTTTACTTCTTTCCGAATGTTTCTAATTCGTTGCCACGGGTATTCCTTTACGAATTCTCCAGTTTGTATAACTCTTATTTTATCTGTAATTGAAATTTTATCACCTTGTACAAATCTACCTTTATCAAGTTTGGTTGTTTTTATTTCGATTTGAGTGTTTCCTTCAAATAAACCTGTGAAACCAGTAAGCTTTATTATAATAGCTAGGACTACTAAGAGGATTAGTAGAATCAATATTTTTCCTAGGTGTTTCATCTTTATATCTTTGTGCTATAGCGCTCCTGTTATATAAAGCACTAATCGTTCAGCTTTCGCTATAATTGATTTTGACGCGTTATCAATCTAAATATAAAAATAAGTTTTAGGAGTAAGTATCATTTTGATAATATACTTATAATCAAGTTCATAATTCAACACTAATTGCATGTTTTCATAGCTCTTTTCAACTATATAAACTCAATCCTATCATCAGCCAAAAGTTTTTAAACCTTAGAAATCATTACTGACAAACCATCTGTCCACCACTTCTTAAGATGAGTTGTGCTCCGGCACCATTTAAAACAGCTCCCGGACTCTGGCTTAATACATAAATGCTTCCTGCATTATCAATGAGGCTATAATTTTCTAGAAAATTATTTACACGGATTGTCAACTCAGCACCTGTCTCTATTTGTATGTCTTGACAAACAAATGCACCTCCAGAAGGATTCTTACCTATGGAAAAGAGCCCTGAATTTAATTTTGGATAATTAGTCAGCCCTGATGGAATAAGTGTTTTGTTCCGAAGCCTAGGAACAGCCAAGACATTCCAATTTGTACTCGAGCTCCAGCCAGTTCCTGTTATACCAGTCCAGATGTTAGAATTTCAGATTCGAAATGATAACCGTCTCCAATATTTCCTGTGTAATAATTCGTATTTTCTAATACAGTCATCTCGTTGTAGCCGTCTAGGGTGTTGCCCTTATAATAGTTAGTAAGGTTGATGCTATTGACAAAAGTGTATCCGCTTTCATCTCCACCCTTATAATAATTCGTGGCATCAAGTATTTCATTCATTCAAAATCCATCACCAGAGCCGCCTGTGTAATCATTACTTGAATTATTCAATGAAACTAAATTGTATCCATCTGCAAATCCTCCGGTATATTGCCCAAAACAAATTATGGCGATAAAGGACAATAGTATTGTGCTGTATAATTTCATTATAGTACGATTAAAGTTTTAACACCTCTTCCTGAACTTTCTGGAGTTCGGATATCCGTTATAACTGTCTTATTTCTTGAAATTGGGTTAGCATTGAAATTTGTTCTTGCTTTATTGGAAGGTCCGAGCCAAGTTGTGTTTGTATGCTTACCTGTTATGGATAAAACGCCATCTCCATAATCATCTTCATCTAAGGTAAAATCGAAACCGAGCACTTCATTTAATACATGCAAATCCATTGCTCCATAAAAAGTCGCTGAAGCCATAGCTCTATTCGCAGAGGTGGGCGTAGCAGAAGCTCCACATCTCATGGAATTAGTATTAGAATGCAATCCTGGTAAAACATTTACATTGCTAAAGGTTTCATTTGCTTGTCCATTATTACTAATTGATCCAGGAGAATTAAGACTAGTATTTCCCCATGCGTATTCACCAGCAACAGGCATTTCCGTACCTCTACATAGTTTCTCAAATTATAAATCTGACATCACCCGCATAGCATACCAATCGATAAAGGCTGCAACATCACTTCGTGATAAATAATTGCATACAATATTATTGCCATCATTATTTTCGTTGGGAATATCATCATCATCAAGGTCGCAATAAAAAGTTATCCGACCGATTCCGATAGTTTGATCGCATTTTATAGGATTTCGATTGACAACACTGGAAGTCCCGCTCATAACATATCGATTAGTAACTGTGGATACTGATGTCCCTAGATCAGATTGTGTCCGTGTGTTTTGTTGGACTCTGGTCAGACAGTTTAGGAAGTCTATATATTGCTCTGTTGAGATTTTATATTTCATCGCCCAGAATGCTTCATATCCATTTGGGTAATCCGCGCTCATATCAGGTTGTACTATAGATCCCACTTGATCAAATTCTCCAAGGCCGCTTTCCCTTGTATAAGCACCTCCATTTGTGATTTCAAATGGAATTAGTGTATCGCCATTCATATAGTATCTTCCTTCTGATATCGCATCCCCAGCCTCAAATGTTTTAAAAGGCGCGTTAACCATCTCTGTTCCGAAAACTTTAAAGTCATGTTTGCTTCCAGTCAATGTTCCCAATGTAACCGTGACAGTTATATTCATTGTAGTATTGGTATGGGGAGAATTATCCCAGATCATAACACCTTTTTGATCAGTTGACATGAAATAATGTTCGCTACTGGTGGCAGCAACCACATCAGCATGGTGCCATTGATCCGACTCTGCTAGAGCATATTTTACAATGATCCAGGCACCATCATAAATTGTGCAAATACCGCCTACATCTTCTACCAAAAAACTATTTTCCCAGCTTAGGTCAAAACTTAATACAGAGGTAATTTCATTGCACGAAAGATTGGTAATGTCAAGCCCATTGGACCTGCTTATGTTGCTGCCCAATAACAAAGTAAAAAGGAGTATGAATTTTTGCATGATTATATTATTTTCATGCAATTTACGTTTGAAGGCTTTCACTTCTTGTCACCCATTCAGGTGATATTTAAGTATTCTGTTTGATTGTCAATTTCTACTTACCTACATAAACTTTCCCATTTTCCTCCATTTTCAATCTGTCACTATCGTAATCAAAAAAGCAGTATTTGCCTGCACCCAAATATTCTGAGTATTATGAATTTCTTCATTTGCAATTCGGTCATCAAGTACAGTATCTATAAGAGCTTTCTCACCCTTTATTTTGAGAGATAAGGTAGCTTTCATGTTAGATAGCTCATTGATATAGGATCCGAGCATGACTAGTTCACAGTCCTTACCTTTAGCCGCTAACAAGTATATTTTCCCACCATAAGGGAGCTGATAATCTATAACTTCATCAAAATCCAATTGGTTAAGATCAGCCATCTTTGACCAAAGCTTAAAAGCCATTGCTGTAGGCTTTAACTCTCCATTTCCATGAATCATCCCTACCCCAGCCTGTCCAAAATTATCTACATGTGTACTCGTAATTGTTGTTCCATCTTCAGTCAATATGATTGGAAATCCGACACCATTGGGTACAAACGGTCCGTCGTTACCTCTGTAATAGAATGCGTCTTTTAGATTGTCAAGTTTCTGGAGCGTAATCCATAGAGAAGTAGCTGTTGCAGCTCCTATTGCTAATAGCGAATTTGGTATTACTCTCCCATTTGGCAATGTAGTCTCTGTTCCAAAATTGATAGCATATTCCGAGATAACTTGCTCAGTATGAGAATATCCAATATCGTCTAAATAGGTTTGAATAATGGTATAATTTCTAATAAAATCATCTGGATTGTCTGAATATAAAGTCCAGCAAATAAAATCCATCTTGACATTATTTTTTTTGACATAGTCAAAGAATAAGTCCATCCACCTTTTATTACATGGATGTTGAACAGAATCAGCACCAGGATTCCAAAGGGCTGGCCCACCAATTTTAACTTTAGGATATAGGGTTTTGATCTCTTTTGAATAAATTGCAAATAGCTCAAAAAACTCGAGTGGAGTTCCATCCCATTCGTAATTGAGAAACTTGGTATTCAAGAAATCAGAGTCGCTACATGTCAGTGCATCAGGACAAAGTGGAACGGTATTAATTGTTTGTATGTTTGGCTCATTCCAGAATTCTACGTAACAATCTTCGTTGGGCTCTATGTTCCATTTTTTCCAAATGTGTTCAAGAAATTTGATAAATAATTCTGGTGCTACTTTCCTGCTTATCTCATTAAAATTGGGCCAATAATTAGTCGGGTTATCTGGATTCAATTGATACCCAATGAGTTTCATTTGCTCAAATGGAGCCCAAGATGCCATATTTCTCCAACCTTGACCGAGTTGCAACTGACAACTGAATCCTCCATCCACAACCTTTTGAAATTGCTTATCCGTCTCAGTCCAATAATAATTATTTTCATCTCTAGGATCAGGAATATTTAAAGGATCTGGGATAGGAAAGAATTGCGTCATATCTCCTGCTCCACAATTATCATGAAAACGAATAGACCGTACACCAATGTCCTGATATTGATCTATGACATCTACAAATCCTTTTGTAGGCCCTTCCACTTCTGGCCAAAAAGCACCTGGCCCTCCATTCACACATAAAAAGGCTTTATTTTTTTATTACTATCCATTCGTTTATTTTAATTTCTATTGAAACATATATTTATTATATCCCCTAAGATTCATCCTGATCGGCGTTATAGTCTTCTCAATTAATCAGCTTAAGGTTTCTTTCCTTTTTTAATCTGCCTCCATGTCAAATGACCATCTTCTTTCCACTTCAACATAGAATACATGTAATCTGAATAAACAGCTGTATCAGGATGTAGGCCTTCTTTAAAAAGATTTAAGGGAAGGTTTAGAATATTGCCAATCGTATCGGGCTCCATGAAGTATTGATCTTTATTGGGTCCTACTAACAATGTATTGGGTAATAATTGGTGATGACAACCGATACAACTTGATCCCTTTTGATCAAAAGATTCGAGCGTGGTGTTATAAAGCCTCTTAGGGTAATATACTTCTGTCTCTGGTTTGGTCCATTGCGTTGAGACCAATTCATAGTTGGCCCATACCGTATTTCCTAATGCTTGCTGATAGTACCTATTTAACGCCTTGGTAGGTATCGTAATAGAATCGTAACGTACTATCTGGCTAGCGTCATTTTTACTGTCAGTAAATGGATTAAACCATTTAGGGTGTACAAAAGTATCTTTACTAGCAACTATAATAGGATCATGATTTATATTTTCGTTAGCCTTTGGCGGCTGATTGTTTACTTTAGTCTTTCGATCTGCATAGTCGAAAAAATTATAATGTTTATCCTCTATGTCACCTCTTTCTGGACAGTTATCTATATGTTCAAAAGTAGACCAGATGAAACCTTGCTGATCTTCTGTTTTGTATGAGATGTGCATGCCTACTAGCCCAACCTGTACTAACGAACATTGAGGGACTATTGTAGTAGTATCAGCAAAATTAACATTGTTAAAAATCTGAGCGCCCCAAGCTGTATGGAATTTCGAAGGATCATCTCCTTCTCCCATGATTTTCCATGAAGTTTTGAGATGCATAGAACCATTGTCGTCTTTCAACTGATTGTATTTCTTTTTTTCGAAGGTGATCACATCTTTGTCAACTGTATAAACTCTCTTTTCTACAAAGTTTTTTTTAGCTTCATTGATACCTTTCCATAAAAACAGGTCAGCATCATTCACAAAGTCAAAAGTAGTTTCATTAAATACCACACTAGACCAGACGTATTTTCCGTTATGGTCGATCACTGGCACATGCGGTTTCGCTCCATTCGAAGCTTGTATAAATTCATCCAGCGGTATAATGGAAGCTAAATTAGTAATTCCTTCCTTTTCTGCCTGACTTATAAGGTTGGGACAATCTTTTGTCCACCTCGCTCTACGTTGCTTGTCCAAGGATTCATGATCGCCCCAATCTACCGGTCTATACTTGGTAGTTTCGTTCCTTAGGTTGAGCAGAAATAGATCGTAGTTGAAAGCATAATTTTCAAAAACGGGTCTGTCATCTGTATTATCTAAAATGTTTCCATTAAAGATTGGTTTTAGTCCATCTGCTGGCCAGCATAGAGCTATGAAAGATTCCCATTGTTCCTTATCGAATTGTGCTTGGATCTCAGCAATAGTTCCACTATAATCAATGTCATGGACTGGAAATTTAGGAGATAATGAAACATCGGTTTTTGAGGTACAACTGCTGAACACAGTAACGAGGAAGAATATGCCTATGAAAAAAGAGGCAAGTAACAATCTTGTTGGTAACATATTCATTTTGTTTTGGAAGTTGTTTCGTGCCTTAACTCCTTCTTCAAAAGCAGGAAAGAACACAAATGATTGTTTAATACATAACACAAAAAAGTTGATCTCTCCCAAAAAGATTATTATCATGTTTTAATTGATATAATCTAAAAACAATTAGTCCTAAAACACACCTTAATCTACTTATTGGGTTTTTGGGATTTCTCCTTTTAGATGATTTCAAACATAAAACAATCAATTGATAATTTCAAGAGTAGTTATACCCTATTTTTAATCATAAGTATTTATAATGAAAGTGATTTATTACAGCTCCGATTAATCGTTTTGAGCGATGAAAAAGCAAACACAGCTGAGCTGTTATTTGATTTATGAGTCTTAAAATTCGAGAGAGTTTTTAGCTAGCTAAATCAATTATTAAATATATTAGTTTTAATGGAAACCCTACCGAAAACATGATTTTTGTGCAGTGTTATCATTTGGCCTTCCAGCTTTGGAGAAGTTTATTTACTGACATCTAAATTTCTTCTAAAATGGATTTCCCTGTTGATTTATCTTTTGATGTCCATTGC
>CAJXUU010000199.1 GCA_913061325.1 uncultured Saprospirales bacterium
GGAGGGCCCTCCTCCATCTAATTTACAGCATTGATCTCCAAGTTTATTTGAGCTAGTCAATGATCTTGGTTTTCATTCAGGGCACACGCTGGATTGTAACGGTTCTGCTGTAAGATGAGGACATCCCGCAGGGTGGCTTACGTCTTCATCGCTTGTTACCCACTGTATCATGCTTTTCTCATTATAAATTTACCGAAATTATTTGTTGCATATGTGTATTTCCACCAGTTTTCTGATAGGTTCTGAGTTATCATTTGTCTTCTTAGTTTGTAGGTTTTGTGATGTTTCATGATGCCAAGGTAAGAGTTCATTATGGTTACAAATGCATCTACTTCTGATTTTGTTGGTATTTGGGATTTTGTGATTTCGTTTTGTTCTTTTATGGCTTCGTAAAAGTTGCCTTTTATCCTTGAACCAACATAGGTTCTATGAGGCTTGATGATTGCGACGAGATAGGCGACACCTTTGGTGTAGTGCTGTAAGTATATTTTGTGAGGATGCAATTGTAGATTTAATTCTGTAGACAGATAACTGTCTATCTTTTGGATCATCCATAAAAGGTAGTCTTTATCAGTATGTATGAGTATAAAATCATCAACATATCTACCGTAGTATTTGATATCTAAATCCCGTTTGACGAAGTGGTCAAACTCGTCCATAGATATTACCAAATAACTGAGAAGTAAGGTTTCCGATGGGCAATCCGCAATCCTTTTCAGCATGGAATAGACTCTTAGTAAAAGGCAAGTTCTTCCAGTCTGAATGCTTGCCTTTTAAGTTACAGTCTTGTGTCGGGTCATTGAATATGACTATGTGAATGAGATAGATGATAAGATTATATTCAAATGTTAGATTCCCTTTCTGTTTTTCCAATTCATCTATTACTTTCTTATAAAGTATTATGCTTATTCATAGCCATAAAGTAGCCTTTAATGTCAAGCTTCAGTATATAACAGTCTGTCGTATAATTTTTTGAGCATGATCTTATAAACTTCTTGATTCGATTGATACCAAAATGTGTACCCTTGCCTTTGCGACAAGAATAACTGTCATAAATAAATCCCTTTTCATATATCGGAGCGATATAGTTATATATCAAATGATGGACTACTCTATCTCTAAATTCAGCGGCGAATATCTCTCGTTGTACTGGCTTAAAATTGATAAAACAAATACTTTTCTGGATACGATAAGTTCGCGATTCTATATCATCATGTAGTGCCAATAGATTACTTTCGTAGTTCATCTCAAAGGCTAATGCATTTATGGTATTTCTCTTATTGTGACGAGCATCATAGTAGGCACGAAATAGATCTTCTAATAGATTTGATTTTATACCGGACTTGTTTATAACTCAGACTTTAATAATGTAACGAAAAAATCTGATAGACAGATTATAAAAATCGACTATCAGATCATCATGTATCAATTCCTGCACACAACGGACCGAGAAGCCGTTCGACTTACTGTTGTCGTTGCGGTTGACCTTAGGATTGTTGTAGTTCAGGTTTCGGTTCCAAGCATTGCCTCCAGACTCACTGGACGACCAGTAGTTGGCGTTGATGGACTGATTGTTGAACGAACCCGAGGTATTGCGGTTGCCCCCAGGGAGCGCCGCATAAATAATCACTTTACTACTCCTACCGTCATATCTCAGACCATAGAATATTGATACCCGAATGTTACCTGTCTGTAAGTATTACGCTCAGGCATTTACACTTTCGGAGGATTATCGAATTGATATTAAGCACTCCTAATTAGGTCGTGACCTATTAGCTCTGGCACATTTACTCTTTCTGGTATTTCATCCACCCTGCGAGTTGCTTTGATACCATTTCTATTTTTTCATTGAGTGAGATAAACCTCTTTAGGCTTATCTCTTTAATGTCTTTGAGCAAGCGGAGTAATAATCTGATCAATTCTATATGCTCCTGTGCAGTGGCTATATATTTTTTCTTCTCTTTTTGCCTGTTGGCTTTGTAAACACTGATAATGAGATCTAATGATGCATTCATCAGTCGCTCTCCTAGAGTAAACTTATACTCTCGCTAATCTTGGACCTAAGTACGGTAATGTCTTGAAACATATCATAGACCGCTTTATACACAGGTAGATTGTCATATAGTGCCATGTAGTCTTAGTTGTATATTATACAGAAACTGTTGTGCTTCCATCGGTGTCTTAGTCGCTAATGGATAAGCAATTATCTCAGATAATATTGCACTTTCATTTATTGATTTATCATCCTCTGCCTCACTCATCGCTTGGGTCTGAACTATACCAAGTTTCCAATCTTCATACCCATTTTATCTGTATCGCTAGCTATATGCACACTATTGCCTCGTTGCTCTATATTATATCCTTTGGCTCTGCATAGCTCGGCAATAGTATCCATATATGATATAGGGATACCCACATAGACTATATCCTGCTTAATGTTCTTGTAAAATTTACTTTTCGCATTATATGCTTTTATAGATGTCATATATATATGCCGACAACTCCTACGCTCGCCAAAACACACCCTCTTTATGAAGGATAATGCCTTCATAAGCCTGTTCTAATGATACTATTTCTAGAATTTTCATCTTTGCTTCATAGCCATTATTTTTAAATAAAAAATCGCCTGCTTCGCGGCTTACTCAAGGCTCATGCCGATAGCTGCCTTGCAGGACAGCCATCGGAAATAGTCAAATAACCAAATAGTCAATCCTGCACACAACGGACCGAGAAGCCGTTCGACTTACTGCTGTCGTAGCGGGAGACCTTAGGACTGCTGAAGAACAGGTCTCGGTCCCAAGCATCGCCTCCAGACTCACTGGACGACCAGTAGTGGGCGCGGATGGACTGATAGTAGAACGAACCCGAGGTACTGCGGAAGCCCCCAGGGAGCGCCGTAAAACCGCTACTTCCGAATGCCCCGTTTTGGTCTAGATTTCCATTTGTCCAAAGTGGTTCGTTACCAGCAAGCTGACTGCCTTGGTCTGTACCTCTAATGCCTGTAGCATCCGCTTGTGCTTGTGTCATGCCGAGATGCATCTCTAGGTTCTTCCATTCGTCATCAGTAGGTAAGTGGAAGCCTGTAGGACAGACGCCTTGTGTCCCCGCTGTAGTGACATACTGCATCATCTCATCCCACTGATATAAAGCTCCGTAGGTAGCACAATTGGCAGGGTCATCGTCGTAACAGTATTTTTCTAGTACACTATTATTAGTCATTGTTGTAGTTCCAGTTATCATAGTTCCTACATCAAGATTGGCTGCCATCCATGCTTGGGTTCCTATCGTTATCGTGGCTATTGGCGGAGCGGAGTAAGGAAGACCAATCATATTAGTCCATGCAGTACCATTGAACATTTGCATGTCTAAACAATCCGTACAGTAGACTATTAGCCCAGGTGTAGGGTTAACAATTGCATCTCTTTGAGTTGCTGTCATTCTTGGTGGTAGGAATCCTTTTTCAGTACTTTTTACTTCTAGCATAGCTGTAGAATCTGGAGTGCCCGTATTTCCCGAAATTAATACTTGTGCAGAGATAGTGTTAATATTAATACATATAAACATAAGGAGCAACGTACTTAAGTTATAGTTGAAAAGTTTGATTATTAGTTTTGAATTTTTCATTCTCTTAATATTTATAGATTTTCTCATTTGTGAATATTTTATTAAAATTAGCTTTTATTCTATTTGATCGAGTAGGTAAAGGGAATTTCACCCTAAACCTCTCACAGAACCGTACGTGATAGTCTCCCATCATACGGCTCTTCAGTTAATGTTCTAGCGGTTCGTTCCTCCAAATGTAGAAAACCACACTTGTTGACAATTTACTAAAAACTCTTAAGCTGCTAGCCCCTTCGCTCCACTTTCATTACAAAAGCTTCATCACTACTATGAGCTAGTCTGACTTCAAATAAATCATTGGTATTCTAGCTCAAAGGTGTTTTCCCTTCTTGCGTATTTTCCTTATCAGATTTATTTGATCTCCCCTGTTCCCCAAATTAGCCTAAATAGAAATCATGCCTCCTATATAACGCCTGCCGTATAACCAGTAATTCAGGTAACCGTTATACTCTTCCTGAGAATACCACATTATCGCAGTTTTGGCAGATTGTTCGTTTTCTCGATATTTCATCGAAGGTTCATTTGCATTCATCTTTTCTATTCACATCTGATCCCGCTGTAGCGGGACCTTTTCCTTAAACGCTCAATACCACAGAATCACTCCTCCAGCACCTTAAGGTGATTTGTAGACTCCGCCTGCACAGCGTCTACGGAGGGCCCTCCTCCATCTAATTTACAGCATTGATCTCCAAGTTTATTTGAGCTAATCAATGATCTTGGTTTTCATTCAGGGCACACAATGATCTATAACGATCGGCAACATGCAGAATGGGCAAAAACCTATATGTCATATAACTTTCTTGGACCAGTCTATTTAATTGTTAGTTTTAGATTCGACTCTATTTTCTCTATTCTTTTAGTATCAACATCATTTTCCTTTGCTAGAGAGGACCATGTTGTAAGTGATGACACAACTTCGTCAATAATATCATTTGGTTTTTTAATCCTATTCTCTACAGCAATTTTCACTAGGTCACTCCTATTTATTTCTTCTCTCTTTCCATTAATTGACATTTGATGTTTACTGGTGTTTCTTCCCTGTTCTGGATTGTAACTATACGTTATATCATATGCTGGCGATAAGCTCCATTCTTCACCTTCAGGCAATATGAAGGAAGTATTTTTAGTGTGATCATCTTGGTTTCTGCCAATGACGTTAAATGTCATTCTTCTAAACATTTGTTCAAGTTGATTATTTCCTAATTTCAATTTGCGCATAACTTGAAATAACTGTTCATAGGAATTGGACCCAATATTGTTGAAATCATAATGGGCAATTCCTGATAAGGTTTGCATATGAAATTTCTTTCCTGAGTTCCTGTCAAATCTTTTGGTCATAAAGTGACCTCTATTTGATTCATTTAGCAGCTTGCATTCTGACATTTCAATTCCACAGTTTTTTGCCATTAGGTAATACACATATTCGATCTTACCATATCCTTGTGGATCTCCAATTTCACTATCTTGAATTCCATCGAATTTAAGCAACCAATGATCATAGTCTTCATTTAGATTCAAATTCCCAGATACAATTCCTTGAGTCTTTTTATTTACTGCAATTACCGCCTTGGGTCTCATCCCTCCTGCTGAGGTACCTACTTTGATTATTTGCTCAAGAGCTTTGGTTTTATCATCTTTAAAGGAAGTGCTTAATGATTCCTTTTTCTCCATGATCTTTGATGCAATCGTTACCAACTCTTCAAGTTGAATTTCTTCGACTTCACCAGTTCTACTTACAAGTGACGGGATAAATTCTAATGCCCCCATTGCTCTACTTCCTACATAACAAAGTCGTTCAATTGGTGTAAAGTCATTTGGTGATCTTCCGTTTTGACTCAACCAAATATCTATCAATGAATTTCCAAAGGTATCAGGCAAAGAATCTGATAGTAGCCCTGGCAATTTTTTAAATGTAGTCGGATTCAAATTTGGAAACGAGTATATCCTCTTACCCATTTCTATTGCTTCAAGCGGCATCATTAATGGCGCAAGATCTATTCTTTCCCTAACAAACTCTTTACTGAATTCAAAGATTGCTACTTCTCTTTCGTTATCCCATATGGCCGCCCCAACATCTTTATCCCATATTTTAATACTTACTTCAGCCATTTTATTTCTTATTTTTCGTGGAAGCCCTTTTCTTTTTTGACTTATTTTTAAGTCTTATAATTTCTATTGGACTTACTTCCTGTTCTGGAATTAAACCATCTATATTTTCAAGTATCCTGAGACCTCTCATTATTTCTATTAATGACGATAGATTTACTCCCTTTCCTCGTTCTATTTTGCTTATTGAGACTCTACTCAAGCCTGTCTTTATAGCCAGTTCCTTTTGAGTTATATTATATTGTAACCTATGTTCTTTTAGTCTCTTGCCTACTATTTCTTCAATTCTATTATTTGTCAACGAATACCAATCCATATTGTATATATTTATTTACACTAACGCCATAAATAACACTTAATGATAACTATTATTTACATTATACCAAATATACAATATTAACAACACAATGTCAATAAATGTTTATAAAAAGTAGTATTAATGATAATAATGTATAGTATTATTTACATTATATGAATTGTTTTACTCCTATATATCTTCGTCTCAGTATCCAATTCAAGATATATCTGATCTGATTTACCACGCGGCTCTCTACTGGTGAGTGATGGAAGTTATTCCATTCCCCTACTGATTTAAGATTCCTAATTCCCCTTTACTATTCTTTCAAATACTTTTGTGCCTGAGTTTATGTCCTTTATCTCAAGTAGATAGGTTCCTTGAGGTAATGTTTGGATTTGAATTTTGGTCTGATTCCTTGTGCTAATAATTAGTTTTCCCTCTAAGTCATACAGATTAGCGGAATATTCAAGATTGCCTGATACATCAATGTTGATGATGTCAATTACTGGGTTCGGATAAATATTGATTGTTGACTTGTCTAACTCATAGGTAGATGAAACTAAGTCCATCCCATCACAATCCTCATCGATTCCATTATTGGGGATCTCCTCTGCGTCAGGATTAATATTCGAGTCATTATCATCACAATCATCCACAAGCAAAAATCCATCTTGGTCTAGGTCATCATCCAACGTTGCAGCGTTGCAATCATCATCAATGTTGTTGTAAGGTTCTTCTGTTTGGTCGGGATTTATGTTTGAGTTGGTATCATCACAATCATCTGCAAGTAAGAATCCATCTTGGTCTATGTCATCATCGAGCGTTTCAGGGTTGCAGTCATCATCTATGCCATTGTAAGGTTCTTCTGTTTGGTCAGGATTTATATTTGAGTTGGTATCATCACAATCATCTACAAGCAAGAAACCATCTTGGTCGAAGTCGTCATCAATGGTTTCAGGGTTACAATCATCATCTTCACCATTATATGAAACTTCAATTGCCATTGGATTTATATTTCCATTTTCATCATTGCAATCCTCAATACTCAGAAAACCATCTTGGTCAAGATCAAAATAAAATTCATTTCGAGTTGTATTGGTTATTATACTCGGATTATTATCGAAATATATATGCGCCTTATTTTCGATCACCGTTCCAGGCGAAAGGCCACTTTTGATATTTACACTATACTGCACATATCCCTGAGACAGGGTTGGATTGGTAAGACTATCAATCAAGAAGATATTAGGAAAATCAAACGTAACAAAGTTGGGATTAATCCGAGACACTTCTAAAATAGAGCTATGACTCGTTGATATCACCCGTAAAGACTGCGCATCTAAATATTCAGATAAAGTATCTTTTAAAACAACATTTATGGCTTCCGCATTGCCAGTATTTTGAAAACGCACAGTAAACACTAATGTACTGTCATCAAAATTTGTGTAACCGGATTCACTATAGGGTTGAATTTGCTTATCATTAGGATCAAACGAGCATCGAACTATCCCGTTAGCTCCAGTAACAGAAACAGGATCAGAACCAAATGCAGTTACATATATTTCCCCTGAAAAATTTAATTTTTCTCCTATGAAGGTTTCATCTGGAGTGGCGATGGTAAGGTTAATAATTTGCTTTTGAAAAGGCCGTGTCGTTAGAAAATCCCATTCCAACTTGTTACCAACTTGACTGGTTGGCATAGGATCAGAAGAAACAAACTCAGAAAGTGGATCTAAGAATAAAACAACAGTCCCTTCTCCTTCTCTTCCTCCTACAAGACTATATTGTAACTGAAGATCAACCTCACTGTTACATCGAAGGTTTGGCAACACAATGTCAATAATCGCGTCATTGGTTTTATTTTTAAAATCTAATAGAAAATCATAATCACAACATGGGGTCAGATCAGAGTCATATTGAAATTGATATGAATCTTGACCAGCTGTTACAACCCATAGAGATGTATCTACAAAACTAATACTGACCTCCTCCTCATCGTTGACGAAGTACTTATAAGAACCGTCCGCTTTAGAGTACTTAATCTGTTCTCTATTGTCATAGCTCACTTGAACCCCTTCTAATAATATATCGTCAATATCAATAATTCCATTTTCATTATAATCAAAAACCAATTCCCCGCTTACAAAATTACTGCAGCTGAGATCATCAGGGGAGTTGCATCCTGGTCCATTATTAAAAAGTGCTGTTTGGAATAACAGTTCATAAGCTTCGCAAACAATTGTAATATTGCATTCAGTTAAAAGAGGATTATTAATTATGAAAAATTCTAAATTATTTTCTGGTACTACATTTCTCAAACCATAAATATTAATCAATGCTGGATTCTCTGATATTTCGATGAATCCTAAATCAATTAGACTTTCGAGTCCATCAAAACTTGCTAAGTTTTCATTTTCACTAATTCGAATCATGCCCATGTCTGATATTGAATCTAAACCAGACAGGTCAACTAAGGCACTATTGTTCTTAATCAACAACTCTCCATCGTCTTCAATATTTATATACTCCAAATTTTCAAGAATAGGATTATCATATATTCCAATAGCATTAATAGCTTCTATATCATCCAGGCCTTTTAATTGAATCAAACTTGGATTGCCTTCTATTTTTAATACTGTGGCCGCTCTTATATTGGCACCTTCTAGATTGACCATGTTTTGATTTCCAGTTAATGTCAAATAATAAACACTGTCAATTGCCAACCCTTGTATATTAGATAAAATCTCATTTTCTCGGATGGTCAAATATTTAATAAATATCGTTTCTTTTAATCCACCTAGATTTTGCAATTGACTGTTTCTTGTGATTCTCATTGACTCTATAGAATCCAATAGTTGAAATCCAGAAAGGTCCGTAAGACTATTTTCGGTAACTAATAAAGTCCCAACTGATCTCAAATCACTTAGTCCAGATATACTTGTAAAAGGATTATTTGTCAAATTAAAAAAATCCACAGTACTTAGCTTGTTCAATCCATCCAAAGTCAAAAGACTGTTGTTGCTACTAATACTAATGTCAATTGCTGTTTCTAATTGATCTAGACCCTCTAAGGTGATTAAAGATGGATTTTCAGTAATTGTCAATTTATCAGTAGATTTTAATTTCCCTGCACCCATTAGATTAAGTAAATTGTCATTATACGATATCGAAAATGTTGTGCCAACATGGGTGAGACTTTCTAAACCTTCCAAACTTTCTAATCCATCATTTGATCCAATCTCTAACTGCCCCCCTATTGTCTCAATATTATGCAGACCATTAAGTGAGGTCAAGTTTGGACATCCAGTTATGTGAACACTCTTTTGAATTGATTTTATACTAGCCAATCCTTCTATGCTTTCGAGCACTACGTTATTCACTATTTTCAACCCAGAGCCTGGATAATTTGCATTTGCAATTCCATCTAGACTTGTAAGTTTAGCATTAACTACTATCTCAACATTTCCTAATATGGTATCAATTCCTCCAAGTCCATCCAGTGTGTTAATCGGGAGGAACTCAAGTTTTAGATCACATCCTATGTACTCTAAATTTTCTAAACCACTCAATGACATTAAATCCTCGTTTGTTTTTAGCCAAACATTATGATTCACCGTTGTGAGATTTTCTAAACCAGTCAAATTGGTCAGTCCCGTAGTAAATTTAATATCCAAATCTCCACTTATTTTTTCAATCTGAGTCAGCCCTTGCAGATTGGTAATTTCAGCATATGGTTGTGGTGATCCATTACATTTCCCAATACAGAGATCTCGTTTTAGTTCTGTACAGTTAGGATAGTTTGCCGAGAAGTTATCTACATCATCTTGTGTAAGTAACTCAATATCGACATTAGGGCAATCTTGGGAATACATCAATTGAGGAAATAAAAGTGGCAACCCACAAATGACAGTGAATTTTAGCCATTTCGAATAGTAGTTCATAGTAATAGATTTATCAAAGCGATTTATGCATCTTTCAAATATAAGATTCCTTTTAAATGTATTTCGCTGCTCATTCCTAATTAAGTAACTTTGGATTACTGAAAACCCTCTTCAATTTCACTACTTTTCCAATTTGGCTACTTCAATCGAAATGAATTTTGGTAAATAACTCGGCGTACAATTTTTAGCTACTATTTCATCCTTGTAAAGCCCCGTTTCTTCTCCTATAGAAATACATCTATTACGATACTCTTCTTCCCATTTTCCAATTTGACCAGCGGTATAATTCATTGCCCATTGAACTTCTGGTTGTTCATTGACCAAGTTCGCTTCTATTGAGGTTAATAGTTCTTCTGTATTTGGTTGATTGGTTTTTCCCATCCATCTTAATCTTGCCTGGTGGTACCAAAAAACCCTTCTTTGCAACACGGAAGGACTATTTTCCCATGATTCCATCAGAGCAATCGTCTTCTTGTCTTTGGAAAGCTGGTTCGCCATGAGCCAATCAATTATTTGGTTCCGATCATCAAGTTCATGGTTCTCTAAATCCTGAATCAGTTTGTCAATAACCTCTTGTGAGAGAAGTTTTTTGTCCATTATTAGGG
>CAJXUU010000200.1 GCA_913061325.1 uncultured Saprospirales bacterium
ATCCATAAGTTACTAAATGAAATTTCAGTTCCTTACTGTGTTGCTTCAAATGGTCCCACTGAAAAAATAAGATTAAATTTATCACTAACAAACCTCCTTGATAAATTTGAAAATAAAATATTTAGTGCATATGAAATTAAGCGCTGGAAGCCAGATCCAGAATTGTTTTTGAATGCTGCAAAAACAATGGGGTTTGCACCTAACGACTGTGTAGTAATCGAAGATAGTATTGCAGGTATAAAAGCCGCAAGAAAGGGAGGAATTGATGTGTTTGGATATGCAAACAGTCGTAATCAGGAAGCGTTTGTAAAGGAGGGAGCAAAAGTATTTTTTGAACTGGAGTCCTTGATTGGATTATTAAATAAGGAGTGAAGTAAGCACATGTTGAATTAAACAAACCCAAATACAACTTGCAATAAATTCAATACCATGAAAAAACTACCAAAACGGATTGCATTAATAGGTGCTGGAATCATGAGTGCTACATTAGGAATCCTTATTAAAAAATTAATCCCAGATGCAACTATAGACATCTATGAAAGACTCGACGAAATAAGTGCTGAAAGTTCTGATGCCTGGAACAACGCAGGCACAGGTCACTCTGCATTTTGCGAACTTAATTATACTCCAACTAATGAGGATGGATCAATTAATATTGATAAGGCAGTCAAAATTGGTGGACAATTCGAAGTATCGAAACAATTTTGGTCCTTCCTTGTAGAGTCTGATATGGCAGATACGAAGGTGCCGTTCATCAATGATATTGACCACATGAGTTTTGTATGGGGTGCTGATAATGTAGAATTTCTAAAAAAACGATACGCTGCACTCACTCAATATGCCATGTTTGAGGATATGATTTATTCTGAAGATCATGATCAAATTGCAAATTGGGTTCCTTTGATGATGAAAAATCGGGAGATCAATGAACCGCTAGCTGTCACTCGTATGGATATTGGTACAGATGTGAACTTTGGTGCAGTAACGAGAGATATGATTGGCTATCTAAAAAATACTGATGATGTAAACATCCACTTAGGTCATGAAATCCAAGATTTAACATATACTAAAGATGGAAAATGGTCTATTGATATTGAAAACTTAATTACTGACAAAGAATTCTCAACTGAGGCAGATTATGTATTTATTGGTGCAGGTGGAGGATCACTTTTATTATTAGAGAAATCTGATATTCCTGAAGGTCTTGGATATGGCGGATTTCCTGTCAGTGGTCAGTGGCTGAGATGTGATAATCCTGATGTGATAGCAAAACATGAAGCTAAAGTATATGGAAAAGCTTCTACTGGTTCTCCTCCGATGTCGGTTCCTCACTTGGATACTAGAATTATTAATGGTAAACAATGTCTTTTATTTGGACCTTATGCAGGATTTTCTACAAAGTTTCTAAAAAATGGTTCCTATTGGGATCTACCGTTATCAATTGAGATGCACAATGTGTGGCCTATGTTGTCTGCAGGTCTTCAGAATATTGACCTTACCAAATATCTTGTAGAACAAGTCTTTCAATCTATGGATGATCGCCTTGATTTTCTAAAACTATACTACCCTGAAGCAAATGATGATGATTGGAAATTAGAAATAGCTGGTCAAAGAGTGCAAATCATTAAAAAAGATGAGGAAGAAGGTGGTGTTCTGAAATTTGGAACCGAAGTAGTCACAAATGAAGATGGATCACTATCTGCATTATTAGGAGCCTCACCAGGTGCTTCTACTTCAGTGTCTATTATGATCGATGTGCTCAAGAAGTCATTTCCAGATCATATGGAGTCTGCAGATTGGAAAAACAAAATGAAAGAAATGATCCCTACCTATGGTGAGTCGCTTGTAGATAATGGAAAATTGCTGCATAAGACAAGACAACGGACAACTAGTATATTAAAATTAGAATCAATAAACTAATAACCATTATATTACGTATTGTTGACCAAGTAACATGTTAATAGAATGCGCAGAACCATTTCCATATTCATTTTATCACTTTTCTCAATTAGCTCTAGTTGGGCTCAATTGCAGTTCGAGATATGTGATAATGGTATAGATGATGATCTTGATGGCTTTATTGATCTCAATGATGAAAAATGTGATTGTGCAAATGAACTACCTTCTTCACTGATTCCAAATCCATCATTCGAAGAAAAGACTTGTTGTCCATCTGCTAATGCAATGTTGAACTGTGCAGTTGGCTGGGTACAAGCGTCAGCGCCAACGACTGATTATATAAATACTTGTGGAGGTTTTTTAGGTAATACAAACATCCCTGCAGTGGCACCACTACCATTGGCTGATGGAGAAGGCGCTGTTGGATTTAGAGATGGAGAAGGACATGTTAGTTCTAATTATAAAGAATATGTAGGAGCATGCCTTACAGAAACTATGAAAGCTGGTGTTGCATATAGGTTACAATTCTTTGTCGGTTTTAGAGATAATGTCCAAGGAAGTAAAAGTTTAGATATTGCTATTTTTGGAGGTACTTCGTGTTCTCAACTGCCATTTGGGGGTGGAAGCATATCTATTGGATGTCCAGCAAATACTTCAACTTATGATCAAATTGACATTCAATTTGTCAGTGGATCAAACGAATGGGTCTCAGTAGAATTCGAATTTACTCCTTCTGTTGATTACGAGGTGATTATTATAGGCCCAAGTTGCGAAGGAAATCCAAATTGGTTAGAAAGTCCATATTTCTATCTCGATGGTCTCACACTTGCAGAAACATCTGATTTTGGAATCCCTTTTGATAATATAGAAGGAAGTATTTGTAATGACGATTTAGTTATCTCAATTGAAGATATTCCGGGACAAACTTATCAATGGTATAAAGACGGTGTCGCTATTATTGGAGAAACTGGTAGTTCTATTTCGCTCATCAGTACACCAGATGCCGAAGGCACTTATTTGGTTGTTTTAAATGTACCTGATGGCTGTATTTCATCAAAAGTATATAATGTAAGAATACCCCCGTATTATGCTGATTATGGAACATCCATTTGCGAAGGTGAAACTTTTGCCATCGAGAATAGTGCCTGGGATCAAACTGGTACGTATGAAACTAAAATTTCAGCTGTAGACGGTTGCGATTCGATAATTACTTTGAACCTTGAAGTCATTCCTACCACATATTCTACACTAGAACAATCATTTTGTGAAGGAGACACATTCACATTCCTTGATGTAATTGCTGATTCAGAAGGATTCTATTCTTCAACTTTGATCAACACTCGTGGATGTGACAGCATCTTTTCATTCTTTTTAGAAGAGATTCCGATGACTGACGGTATTGAGATTTCTCCATTCTTTGATGTATTATTAGGTGACATTATAGATTTACAACCAGATTCATATGATCCTGAACTTATCATATTTTCTTGGATTGATGATGACGATATCATATTAAGTACAGAACCTATTCTAGAAGGTCTGCAACCAACGGCAGCTACTTCGTATACCATAACAGCTGAAGATCAATATGGGTGTAGCGTAATGCAAGAAGTAATGGTTCGGATTGATCGTTCATCTGTAAACATCTACACTCCAAACATTTTTTCTCCAGATGGCAATGGTGTGAATGACTATTTTAAATTTCAATCTGGGAATGCATTAGCCTCTGTAGAGCAATTTGTCATTTTTGATCGTTGGGGTAATCTTCTTTACAACCAAGAAAACATAACAGACTTTAATAATTTGTTAGGGTGGGATGGCCTATTCGAAGGCAAAGAGGCAGTACAAGGCGTTTATGGGTGGATGGTCAAAGCAACTTTCATTGATAATACTGTATCTGTGTACAATGGTGATTTGACTTTAGTGAGATTATAACAATTACTCCCAGATCTTTACAATTATTGGCATTAGCGGGGCTCTTTGTAAAGCGAATGCATTCATTAAACAAAATCTAAAAATCTAACAAGCATAAAAACTATTGCATCCTCAATTTTGTTTATCTTTCATATCCATTAACATAAAAAGTAAACAAGATATGTTATCAAAAAAAATGCAAGAAGCGCTCAATGAGCAGATAAGAATAGAAGCTGAATCATCTCAAGTATACCTTGCAATGGCTTCATGGGCTGAGAATCAACCCGGTATCGATAATGTGACGTCTTTTTTCTACAAACACAGTGATGAGGAACGGATGCATATGCTAAAATTGATTCATTTTGTAAATGAACGAGGAGGATTTGCTAGTGTTCCCGCATTACCTCAACCGCCTCTAACTTTCCCATCCATCAAGCATGCGTTTAAAGAACTACTAAAGCATGAAATATTTGTTTCTGAAAGCATCAACAAGGTTATAGATATAGCTCTAGAAGAAAAAGATTATGCTACTCATAACTTTCTACAATGGTATGTTGCCGAGCAAATAGAAGAAGAGGCACTTGCTAGAACAATGAATGATAAACTAGAGTTAATCGGCGATGATAAAGGTGGGATGTATCTATTTGATAGAGATATATTGGCTATTAGTTTAGCTGCGGAACAGAAAGCAGCATTATAAGCTTTCTATTTTTGAATACAACACACTTTGATTATCTTCGTTTTATTGCGAAGATCTAAGTATCAAATAATGTTGGAGTGTAAAAATAAATCTTAATGAACGTTCTCAAAAAATCAATCTTACTCATAATATTTCTCTCAGTAACCTCAACTGCATTTAGCCAATTCGGAGCAAGGGTAAAATATAATCTCAATACCTTTTCTGGCTTTGATAACTATATTGATGAGAATACGAATGGAAATAATGACAAGATATTTGCCTCCAATATAGGGGTAGGATTAGATTATTGGTTCAGGCTCAAAAAATATAGAATTGAATTTTTACCTGAAGTACATATGGGGTTAAAGTCGAGCACTAATTTCGAAAATAGTGGAACTAATACCAGTCTCTCCTATTTTGGCTTAAATTTCAATACGCAGATTTATTTATTTGATTTAGAAGGAGATTGTGATTGTCCTACTTTTTCAAAGCAAGGCCCATCGTTGAGTAAAGGTGTGTTTTTAAATGTTTCGCCAGGAGTATTATACAACACAAAAGAAATAGCCACCGAACTCGTAGATCCAACAATCAAAAGTAATCATCTTAACTTCAAGATAGGCATAGGCGTTGGGTATGATATTGGAATCAGTAATTTATTCACAATAACTCCAATGTTCAATTATAACCTCGCTCCAGGTCTATTATTTAATGACTTACAAAATATTGGTAATATACCTCCAACTCCACCTATTATCGAAAGTAGTTTGAACCAACTCCAGTTTCAGATTAGATTTGGATTTAGACCTGATTATGTAAAGAGTTATGGACGAAGAAGATAAAACTAGATATATACTAATCTTTCCAAGCAAATGTGCTTAAGATCCTATCTACATCTTTAGAAACAAAGTCTAAAATTATTTTAGTAGAATCAGGATTTACAGCAGAATTAAAATACAATGAAGCTCTAACAAAATGACTTGTAGTATCCGTAAGGAAAAAATTAATAGGCGAAGCTACAGGCCCTTCAAGGTTAAACATCAACCCTTTTACTCCATTCTTATTCTCAATGAGCGCTTCTTCTGTATATTCAGATTTTGCATTATGCTCTTCTACTATTTTGAAAGCATCCCTAACTAGTTTTTCTAATGTATTTTCACCCTCGATTTTTGTATAACTAAAATGAAGTGAAGTGTTCAGCTTTTCAATCTCTAGATCAAACCAGCAAGGATGTTTTGCTTTCTCTCCAAAGAAAGTAATCCCAGTCTTGATAGAAGCATATTCTGGTTTTTGAAAAGTAAAATGACAAGCTTCAAAATCAAATTCATTATAGCTCTTTACAGGAAATTCTACTCTAGGATACATTCTTGGCTTAGGAGTGAATACACCTTCCTCTTTACATGAATATAACAATGTGGTAACTAATATGAATATCAAAATTCTTTTCATCCTTTCATTCTTAGATTTATCTTTTCGATTCTTCTCTTTGAAACGGATACGATCTTGAATAAGATATCTCTATACTCAATTTCTGTTTCTATTTTTGGAATAGCCCCCGTCATTTCTATTATAAGACCGGCCAATGAGTCAGACTCTCCTTTCTCTTCGTCAAAATAATAACTATCTACTCCGATAATCCTACAAACATCATTCAACAAGGATTTTCCTTCAAAAATATAGTTTCCATCGCTGAGTATGACATATTCCACCTCTTCTTGCTCATCAAATTCATCTTTGATATCTCCTATCACTTCTTCCATTACATCTTCTAGAGTAACGATGCCAGAGCTACCACCATATTCATCTACTACTATTGCAATATGAGTTCGTTTTACTTGAAATTCTCTGAGCAAATCATCAATCTTCTTTGATTCTGGAACGTACAGTACAGATTTTCTTATAAGATCTACCCACTTGAATTCTTTCGATTCTCCATAAGATCCGATAAGGTCTTTTACATATAGAACACCTTCAATAGAATCAAAATCTTCGTTATAAACTGGTATTCGAGAGTAACCTGTTTCCTTTATCACATCCATTACCTCGTTGAATGGCGTAGTGATATCTATCGCAGTCACGTCTACTCTACTTTTCATTATCTGCTTGGTAGACACATCACCAAACTTTACAATTCCCTTGAGCATATCTGCTTCTTCTTCAGAACTTTCATCATCAGAACTTACAGTTAGATCTATAGCCGCATCAATATCTTCCTTACTTGTATTGGATTGATAGTTATCAGATCCAGTGATTCTTCCTTCTAGCTTGTTTGACCAATTCACAAGAATTCTACTCAGTGGTCCAAAAATAATATTGAGAAATGTAAGTGGTCCAGACATGATTCTGGAAAATTTCAGGTTGTTAAGGTTTGCATATAATTTAGGTGCAATCTCACCAAACAATACTAATATGGATGTAACTCCAATAACTGTCAATAAAAACATAAAAGCTCCAGCCAGCCAGTTAGCTTCTCCCAGCCATGCAAATCCGTGTTCATAAAACCATTCTCCTATTATGGTCAATTTCTCTGGACCTATGAGTTCCTTTATTAGAAAATCCGAAAAGACAACAATTGCAATATTTACAAGGTTATTGGCAATTAAGATTGTAGCAAGTAGTGTTCTTGGCTTCTCTTTGAGTCTAATAATCCTATTCGATGATGCTGATCCATCATCTTGCAAATCAATCATCTGAGAAGGAGAAAGAGAGAAAAATGCCACCTCACTTCCGGAAATAAGTGCCGAAGACAATATCAATAAAAATAGTATGACCAATGAAATTAGTATACCTGAGGTAGCAAGAAAAAACAGCGAACTAGCGCAAATAAATATGAGTTCCGAGGGGGGTTCTACGTCCAATTTTTTTTTTGTTTTAGTTAAAATATAATGGCAAGTTTTATACCGTAATATCTAGAAATCTTATTCCAAAATATTTAAAATGGTAAGTCATCTTCTGGCATGTCCGCCGCTGGTTTAGAGGCAGGTGTTGGCGCTTGGGGAGTCACTGGTGTTTGTGGTAGAGATGCGTCAGCTCCAGACACAGGTTTTGCACTTGCAGGTTCATTCATGGAATTAGGAAACCCTGAAGCTCCTTGACCTGATCCTTCTTTCTTTTCTAGAATCTGAAAATTATTAGCAACAACTTCTGTAGTTCTTCTTGTTTGACCTTGTTGATCCTGCCATTTTCTTGTAGTCAGTTTACCTTCGATATATACCATTTTACCTTTTGTAAGTAATCTTTCTGCCAATTCAGCAAGTTGTCTCCACATAATGATATCGTGCCATTCTGTGATTGTTTGATACTCCCCAGCTTTGTCCTTGTATCTTTCATTAGTCGCTATTGAGAATTTAGCCACAGCAGCACCATTTTCAAGATGACGAACTTCTGGATCTCCTCCAAGATTTCCGATAAGCATTACTTTATTAAGCATATATCTTTGTTTCTAATATGTGTTACAAATAGTTGGTAATTGATAAAAATGTAAATATATCAATCCCTGATTCCCATAAGAATTATACTACAAATGTCAATATTTTAAATGGATTTGCAAAACTTAGTTTTAATCATAAACAAGTATCCTCATTTATTTTCCAGCCACCAGCGACAAATATCATATTTAGTGGTCTCTATTAAGTTGGACTATTGTTTGCATAACAGTAGTTAGGATAATATATTACTAGTCAAAATTAACCATAAAATAAATACACAGTGTTAGAGAAAAACATACATATTACCAGAATTATTAAAGTTACATCCATATTTCTTTTGTTGACTTTAATAAACTGCCAGTCAGGCATTTCACAACGATTCAATTCACTAGTCGGTGCAAAAATAGGATACAAAACGGCTGCTTTTTCTATCAAAATAGCCCTTGATGAAAACAACTACTTGGAAGGTACAATTGGTCTTTTGACTCCTCAGCCGGATTACACTTTTGGTCCAGGAGTTGCTTACCATCGACATATATCATTGAATGAAAGTAAAGATTTTCAATTTTATTATGGTCTAGGTGTAAAAGGGGCAATAGGTGATGAAACTGCCATGGGTCTTGGTGTAGATGCTGGACTTATATATATATACAAAAATATAAGTCTTGGTTTAGATATAAATCCCACCTATTTTTTTGATGATGTTCTTGAATTCAGGCCACTTTATGGTATAAATCTAAGATGGGTCAATGATTAAAATCAATTATAATCTTCATTTATAAAATTGTAAATCATAATTCGTATTTCGTAATTGTCTAACCTATCTTTGCCGACAAGTAAAATTGAGATATTTTGACATTTGAAGCGATTATTAAAGATCTTAAATCACAAAAGTACAGCCCTATTTATCTGTTGCATGGTGATGAGCCTTATTATATAGATAAAATCTCAAACTATATAGAAAAAAACGTACTCAACCCTGGTGAGCAATCCTTTAACCAAGCGATATTATACGGAAAGGATACTGAATTCAAAACTGTAGTCGATGAAGCCCGTCAATATCCTATGATGGCGAGCTACAGAGTTGTTGTAATCAAAGAGGCTCAAGATATGAGATCTCTTAAAAACTTAGCCCTTTACGCTGAAAACCCTTCTCCCCAATCTATTTTAGTCATAAATCATAAGTATAAGAAATTTGATTCTAGAACAAAATTAGCCAAGGCTATTAAAGCAAATGGTGTCTTATTTGAGTCTAAAAAATTATATGATAACAAAGTGCCAGCCTGGATTAGTAATTACCTTTCTGATAAAGGTGTAAACATAGCACCTGATGCTTCTATGATGGCTGCAGAGTTCTTGGGTACGGAACTAAATAAGATAGCCAATGAAATGGATAAAGTCATTGTCAATTTAGAAGGCCAAAAATCAATCTCTGCTGACATGATCAAAGAGATGGTAGGTATAAGTAAAGACTACAATGTCTTCGAATTGCAAAAAGCAATCGGTACTATGGATACAGAAAAGGTATTCAGGATAGTCAATTACTTTGCTGCAAATGAAAAGGCAAATCCATTAGTTATGGTACTCTCCAATCTTTATGGATATTTTTTCAAGGTTTATACTGCAGCTTATCATGGCAAAAAAAGTGACAATGAATTGAAAACATTGTTAGGATTACCTACTCCATATTTCGTTAAAGACTATCGAACAGCCGCTAAAAATTTTCACGGCCAAAAACTAATCAACATATTCGATGCACTTAAAGAAGCAGATTTAAAATCAAAAGGAGTTGGTGCTAGAAATATGAGTTCCCGTGAAGTATTAAGAGATCTGATGATTCAGGTCTTTTATGGATAGTTTGAATGCCTATCAAGATTCCAAAATTGCTTACCTAGGAGATTTTGGAAATCAAACTTTCCTTCCTTTTCCGAATACTGAACCAGTAAATGCAGCAATAGCGGTTAGAAAGGTATCTATCATTAGGAATATAACAGGAAAATCATAAGTGAAATTTATCACTAATACTATTGAAAAAATAATACTTCCAGTTATAATACCATTCGTAAACCTACTTTGTTTTGAAATAAGAGAAGTTATCAATGTTCCGAATAATGCTCCTAAAACATGAGAGGCTATGATCATAATAAAAGCTGCATCAGGCAACCCATTAAAATACATATTCATATCCGTAGAGTCCTTCCAAGTAAGTTGATCTGGAAATGGATAGTATGATAAAATAACTACTCTGAGAACCATTATAATCAACATCCCAACACCTAAACCTGCCAAAATTGACAATATTTTTCTTCCCACGTTTCTTTTAAGATTGATTGCAGGTGCAAAGAAACATGTTATTCTCTAAAGGAATCCTATTTGATATAGATAATTATTTTGCCTATATATAACATACTGATAAATTATATATTAACGATTTTATTTGGTCCAACAACTATGCCTTTATAATAGAGATTCCTTTCAAACTGAGGAATCTACATTGTGAAATGTAAAAATAGTCATGAAGCTAATTCTGGATGCTGATATTAGCAAATTGCAATTAATACCATTTACGTTTGAAATTGTCGGTTCTTATTTAGTTTTTTCTTTGCGATCCTTCGTTAAAAATACTCACGATTATTACTCA
>CAJXUU010000201.1 GCA_913061325.1 uncultured Saprospirales bacterium
CGAGATTTCTGCCTGTCTCGTGGGCTCGGAGATGTGTATAAGAGACAGGTATCTGGATATACCGTAAAATCTTCGAGTCCAAAATTGTTAAAATAGTAATTTTCTGATGGATCTCTAGACTGGTTAATTTCAACTTGCAATTGGTGTGCACCAATCAAATTTCTTGTGTCATAACTAAAACTTACTTCTTCTGTTGCCTTCGATTTTATTTCTGGCAAATCATCTTCTATTACATTAACATTATTCTCACTATCAACAATGGAGTATTTAATCTTTGTTGGATTTACAGTTGAACTTGAAAAGTTGTCAACATTAAATTTTAAAGTAATCTGGTCACCTTGTTGCAGAGAATCAGCATGAAATGAAAAATCTTGTGCAGTATTTAGAGTTAAATCTCCAATGCCTTCATAATAAACCCTCCACTTGTCTAATTGAACTGGGCTTACATCATCTACATCTTTTGTATAATATTGTAATTTTAAATAAGGATAAATCGAAGCATCTATATTGGAGATATCAAAGTTTTGATTCTTAATCGAATCAATAAGCAAGACACCATTATCTCTTCTAGAATCATATCCATGCACTCTAATAAAAGTAGTGTCATTTGGCATAATGCTTGATTGCTTAGGTTCCCAAACAATATTTGACCAACTGCGTGCAGGTCCTACAAAATCTGACATTATGCTTCCTTCGAACCAAAACCCTGGTAGATCTTCCATAACATCTACAGATGCATTGATATCTTCCGCTATTCCTTCAGAGAGTGCGGAGATTCCTTTTTTATATATGAACCCATAAGGAAGGGCAATTCCTTCCGCTTGCATTCTTCTAATTTCAATTGCACCTTCCGCTTCTAAAACATTAAATATATTCTTTCCATTATTAATTATAGAATCTTGAGCCCATTCTTCAACTTTAAAATTTGTGTTGATATCTTTATAAATATTGTAAACAGTTACAAATTGCCTATCAGGGATTACATTTTCTAGAAAATTGACTAAATCGATTCTACCTTGCTGTTCATCCATTTTAAAATAGAAAGTTCTAATTGGTTTATTTTTAAGATTTATACTTCCAAATTCTCCGCCAATAGGATTCATGAGAAATTTCCCTACTGTGTCTATTACTGCAACTCCTATTGATGGTGCAGTGTTTCTATCCATCATTGAAGATTTAAATCCATTATCGATGATATATTGTGCAGGAAGTTCAGACTCCCATACCTTATTAGCAATCAAAATCTGTTTGAGGTTCGTAACAAAAGAAAATTTCCTGTTGGGGTTCAGATTCATATTTTCATAATCATTCTTCTGATATTGATAGAAGTGTGATTGGTTCCAACCTTCTGGAGCACCAGTATCGTAAACGAACGAACTTTCACTCCATATATTACCAAGACCAGTGGATAGACTGTCTGGACTCACTCTCCAATAATAAACCGTTTTTTCATCTAATGAAAAATCCAAATTCCACTGGATTGTACCCATTGCATCAGTAAATATTTTTTGTTTGAAATTTGGAGAGTCAAATTGAGATATTGTGTCTATCTGCATCACAAAATTCTGCGGTGCACCTAATGCGTTATAAGTCGATGATATCAAAGAAATATCATTACCATTTACAATATCATATTCTCTTGGATAGATTGGAACGGCACTATTGTTTAAAACATAGAATTCGAATCCTTCTATTCCATTTGGAGAAACTAATACATTATTAAGTTCAGCATCAGGAGATGGAAATTCATTTATTTCATTGAGTGCATCCACTGTTATTTTTATTATGTTTTTACCAACCAATTCGTTTGATACTATCGGCATTCTAACGCAATAGTTTTCAGTATTCATTGGTGTAATCATTCTAATTATAGTGTCTGTCGAGATTTCTCCCTTGGGATCAAAATGTTCAATTTTTAGACTAAAACTGTCTCTAACAGAAGACCCCACATTTACTACATCAAAGCAAAGCTCAAAATCATCTTCATATGTATCCACAAATTTTGGATCTGTAACTACAGTTGTAGCATCAGGAATATAATCTGGAGAACTGAAATTTGGAAGCTTTAAAGATGGATCTCCATGAAAAGTCAATTGTTGGTAAAATGTGACATAACCGAAATCTGTAAAACCTTTGAATTCATCAATAACTTTAACTACAGCTTCACCTACAGATTTGCCATATAAAGGCCCTCCTAGTTCTGAATAAAGTTGAGTACCAAATCTTTTTTGAACTGTTACATAAGCTGTTCCAGATGCAGCTAAAAAAGCTATAGCCCCTCTGTCTTTGCTTAGGACAAAGCTTTCTGAAATCCCACCATCAAGAGTATGAATATTACCAGAATAACATCCAAGAGACATCAAAAGAAAGTATTTATCTTTATTGTTATAATTTTCTACGTTATCAAGATTAAAATCAAAAGCATTTGAACTGGCATGTCCAAAAAACGTAATCAATGAAACACCATTATTGATATTCTCAAAGATTAAATCATCAGTGGCAAATTCTATTGCATCCGTAGATTCTTTTCTAAACGTACTTACATTGGCACCATACTTATTATTTTCTAAGGTGTCACGCATTTCTTCTAGAAAGATAAATAAATTCTCACCCAAGGTTGAACCTCCCCCACTCAAATGCAACACCTCCTTCTGCCAGCTTCTATCTTTTATCGTCGAGGGATTATTGACATTTTGCTCATGGTCTCTAACCTTATCAAGATAATTTCTGACATCGTATGAAGTACCTGCGGCCAATCTTCCTATTGGGAAAATCGGAACTGGTGAATCCTTTGTTGTCATTAGAATATTATCAGAACCAGGATTACCCCATGTCGGAACTTGAAAATTGGTCGCTTCCTGAATACTAGAGTCTTTTCTTATATTTGGATATTCAATCCCTTTACCAATGATGAATAAAAACTTAGGATCATCATAATTCTTCGCTGTCCAGTGTACATAGTTTTTCAAAGAAATAAAGTGACGATCTACTCCATATGCGAACTGATCATATAACTGCTCAACATCGACCAAACTAGTCACCAATCCTCCGCCAGTCATGCTAGATCTGTAGTCAGCATATTCTTGAACCCAGTCGATATTATCTTGATTTCTTAACCCTTCACTACTTATCATAAGAAATTCGGCATCGGTTCTATCTGCATAAGAGATAAATTCTCTGCGTTTGATTCCCTTAGCACTAAATAGTCCACTAGACGGATCGCATAAATGCAATGTATTGGCTTCACTAGAAGGATCAACAAGAATTCCTATTTTACCATCTCCTAATAGCTCTGGTAATATCCTAGTGGCATTTTGCATATCATAAATAATAGGCAACTCTGAACCATTGTATCCATCTAACTCAATGTATCTTTTTGATACTGATGGAGAAAGGGAAATCGTATGCATGTCTGCACCACCCATATGAAATTCTCTAGGATAGGTAACAGAAACTTCTGAAATGGTATTTTTATCAGAAATTGTATTATTTGACATAATAGTTCCAGCGACAGTTACATCGACTTTATCATTGCCAATTAAATCACTAGAAACAGGTAAATTCAAAATCTGAACAGTATCTCTGATAGAAGAGATTTGCCCCATATCTTCACCGTTGATCGTAATGTCTGTTCTGTGAGACACATTATTTCCTCCGAATCTAATGTATACTTGGCCTTCTACATTGGAAGAAGATTTATAATTAATTGGTACGGATAATGTATTGGTTGCTCTTAACCCAGTTCCATAACCTTCACTTGACACAAAATTAGAATATCGAACTTGATCTCCTAATGTAGGTTTATAATGGACCAAATTTGAAATTACTTCCTCCTTGTGCATATAAAATTGCTCAGGTGTAATTGTATTTCCATTTAAATTTACTTCAGATTGTTCAAAAACCAATGAGTTAGTTTCATTTGTCCATGTTATAAAATAAGCAGCATCATCAGACACAAAACTGTAGTTTCTATTAAGGATGTGATCTTCATTATCATATAAAAACCTATCCAATTGAATCTTATTCTTCTCGGCAAAAAATTCAATGTAGCTATCATTTGGACCTATGAAAAACCCTACTTCCTTTCCGTAATTCCACATATGGAGTTTATCAAAAGAAATAGTATTGACAGAAATTCCATTATCCGCTAGTTCCTGACGAGTGATTCGATAAATACCATCAGTGTCGACAATAATTTTGGCATATGACTTTTCGTAATCGATCCATTCATTACCATATAATGTTTCTCCATTCACTTCCATCTGAGCAGAAAGATCAATTGAGAAAATGGTAATAATAACCAGTAGTAGGTACCGCATGATGTAGTAGTTTTTCAGTTTTACGCTTTTGTTTTGCACTTAACTTAAAATCAAAAATTATTGTTTTCCTAATAATTCTTAAAAATAAGCAAATCTCAGTCTAATTGTTGGAGTAAAATGCTAGAAAGTGACAAATAGGTCGCGCATTTGTTGTTTATAACGGTCTTTTTTATCCTATAGTGCGTTAAGATCGAAATTTAATGAAGCCTAGTCGACCAGAAGCAAGTCAGCAAATCGATTTCTAAACAATATCACCTACAGATAGGTGAGGGAATACAATATAAAAAGCCCCTATCGATTTCTCGATAGAGGCTACATATCATTTTAAAACCTATCAGTTGTTTATAGAGATATCATCTTCTTGGTTGCAACTGTACCATTGTATTCAAGTTGGTAATACATAATGCCCTTTGCATTCATATTTGTATTATCAAGTGTTATTTCATTCATTCCTTTAGTGTATTCACCTCTAGTATTGTAGATCACTTTTCCTGTGATATCAAATACATTCAAAGTTACATTACCCGTTTCTGGTAAGTTAAAAGGAATCGTTGTAAATCCATCGAATGGGTTAGGTGTGTTTTGGAACAATTCAAATTGTACTTCTACATTTGTATATTCTCCTCTTACATTGATTTCCACTCCGTCAATCTCTAGTGAAGATGTGTAAGCTTCAGCATTAGTGATTGTTGATGTGATATCGATTGCATCACTTAACTCATTATTCGTATTTGCTCTCATTACTACAGTGAATAAAACTTCATCTTCATCAGCTGAAATTTCAGTAGCTGTATTCCATGAGATAGTCATAGCCTCTTCTTTTTCAAATGTTGCTACATTATCATTCGTAATACTAATTGCTCCAGCATTCACATTTACAAGCTCCATTCCTGCTACTTCCATAGTGAATTGGAATCCTACCATATCAATGAAGTTCTCTGCAGTTACAGGGATAGATACTAGATCTCCCGCTTTGTACGATACATTATCAACATTTAGAGACAGTGTATTATTACTTCTAGTTGAAGAAGAGTTTCCCTCTGCGAAGTTATCAACAGATGCACTGTTATTTACATCTCCAATCTTAACTCCTACAAAGTTCTGCCCACTTACGTTCTCGTTGTTATAGTTTAATACCATAATCTCCTCATCGAATGGGAATGGATCAGTGATGTCATTGAAAGTTTGACTTCCATCTACAAATCTCCAAGACTGGTTATTTGAGAATTCTGTTTTGATACCTAAGATCAACTTTCTCATTTCTAGAAGGTCAGCTGATGTCAGATTTTCGCTTCCGTTGACATCTCCAGCAATTACTTTGTACGGAGAATCAAGTTCCTGTAGTCCTAAGATGTGTCTCTGTACTAATACAAGGTCAAGAGTTGATACACCATTTGAGTGGTTAGTATTCTTCTCCGCTTTGAGCTCATAGTTTGTTTCGATTTCAGGATTCACGAAGTTGTATCCTCCTCCAAATGGAGTCATATAGAACTCTGAAGAGTAGTTAGACATATTTGTCTTAGTTACTTTCACTTCGTTAATCATTTCATCATCAGTACTTGCTACTAAACCAGAGATCTTATTTCCTGTACATCCTCCATTATCTTGGATATTGATTGTTGTTGTACAGAAATCTTGATTACCAGATGCATCAGTTACCCATATTTCAACCTCATTCATACCTAACTGATCACAGTTAAAGAATTCTTGAGTATGATTTACATTGCTAGAGAATGAGATTAAAACATCTCCAGGACAGTTATCATAACTTCCTAAATCGAAGTCTGATGCCCAAATGTCAATCATACCTGATGAAGGCATGATTACGGTTGTAATCTCTGATATACAGTATGGAGTTGGATTCTTCTTATCCAATACTCTAATTAAGAACATACAAATCTGTTGATTTCCACATTGGTCCTCTACTGTGAATGTAATTTTGTGCGTTCCTACATCTAATGTTCTACTTGCATCATTACTACTTCCTACTGCATTGATTGTTCCATCATTGAACTCATCAAGTGTAAATTCGTATTCTAATTCCTCTTCTGGAGTACAATCATCTGTAGCTCCAACGATGATCTCTGCAAAACCATTACAGTCTTGACCGAATGCATCGATTGTAATATCTGTACAAGTATTAAATACTGGCTTCACAGAATTATTTACTTTGATTACTTGTGTATATTGGTAGATACCTCCATCGTTAGGGTTGTTCTGATCAAATGTACACCAATCAATTACTGTCCAAGTTCTTAATATTTTAAGACATACACCATCTACGAATGTAAATACTTGATCTTCATAAGTATCCGCTACAAGACTACATAAGTCGTCTGGGTAAGTAGGTACACCTGTGTTTGATGGATCAGTATCAGCATCAGCACAACCGTCTAGTGTTCTATTTATTGGCCAGTTGATAGATCCACCTGTGAATGGTGTGAAATCTTGAACAGTTATACGTTGTGTACAGTTTACAGATCGACCTCCAGCATCAGTAGCAGTAAATCTTCTGAAGATAGTACCTGTTCCACAATCATTTAAAGATCCAGAATCGTTCATCGTGATCTCTACATTTCCACAATTATCTGTAGCTGTAGCCATTCCTGTAATATCAAAATCTAGGTAGTCTGTTCCACAATCAATTGTTATATTTGGAGGACACACAATTACCGGATCAAGCTTATCTTGTACATTCACGATTACCATGCATGTGTTAGAATTTCCACTTTCATCAGTAACTCTAAGAGATACCATGATTTCTTTTCCTATATCATCACAACAGAATTCAGCGAATTCTGTCCATACTGATGTAGATGTACCACAACCAGGAGTCATTCTTCTTACTTCGAAGGTAACATCACTACAGTTATCATGCGATCCATCATCAAATGTTTCAGCGAATATGTGTGCAAATCCATTGTTAGTCAATGTAACCACAGTAAATTCATCACAAACAGGTACTGGAGGTACGTCATCTATTACATCGATCTCTGTGAAACAGAATTCTACGTTTCCACAAGCATCAGATATTGTATATCTAACCCATGTTCTTCCCAAAGGAAGATTTTCGATTGAGTAAGATCCATCAGGATTAGTGATTACATCATCATCGATATAAATACCGTTTAATGGTGGGTTACCATTATCATCAGCTTGAAGATATTGTACTGTATATGAAGTAGAACTACAATCATATATAACAATAGGATCTGGAACTAACCATAAACCATTACAGTCGTATGGATCCGCAGATACAGCGTACGGATTATCCGGTACACATGTTACGATAGGATTTTCGTTGTCTACAACTTTTATTATTTGGTATTCTTCTTTAATTTCAGCTGTACACCAATCAAGAACAATCCATGTTCTTAATACTTTGAAACTAGATTCACAGATAGGTAATACCTGATCAGCAAAAGTAGCATTCAACTCACAATAAGAGTTATTTGGGAAGATATTGAATCCATCAGATGTTGTTGGAGTTCCTGTTTCTTCTGGTTGTGGGTATCCATCACCATTAATATCCCAAAATGGAATATTGTCACACTCCAAAGCAGGACTTTCTACATCATCTCTATTGTCTGGGAATACTATATCATCAAGACCAATTCTCTCGAAGTAGATATTCTTAGTACAAAAAGCAGATTCGTTTCCTGATTCGTCAGTAGCTTGATAGATGATTGTTCTTCTTGCACTAAATTCGTTAGAGCAATCAAGATCAACAATCTCATCGCTTACGACATCTACAGCAATCACACCATCACAGTTATCAGTAGCAACTGGATTAGCGAAATCACTTGATTGGTAACAAGATACTGTCATATCATCAGGACAATCAATTTCTGGTGGTAGTTTGTCTTCAATAGAAATACTACCCCAACAGCTATTAGCTCCTAGTGATATTTTTACTGTTAATGTTGCACCGATGTAATCAGCACCTACAAAAGGTGAATTAGGGATCGGTTGGTTGTTAGAACCTAGCACTTGAACTGTGTAATCACATCCATTAGTGCCTTGTCCTTCTAACACCATATCAGGTGTTACTTCCACCATACAATCCGTATCTAACGAGATTTGTACGCTATTGTTACATCCAAGTGGACACTGAGCCGAAGCTGTGCCAAATGCCAGTAACAGGAGCAGGGCAGAGAGAAATCCAGTCTTGATAAACTTATCAAAAGTGGTTTTCGTTTTTGTTGTAAAATTCTCCATTTCCATGAGATAAATCGGTTTTAAAATTTTTTCTAAAAAATGATTCTGTCTAAATTATTTGTTCGATTATTAGAGAAGAGAATCAAGCGATTGAGTTCGGGGGGAACTCAGATTTCAAACGATTTTATTTTATTCACTTTTAAATTATAAATGCTATGGACTGACAACCTGAGTCGACTTTCAATAATACTTATGATTAAAAAAGATCATATTAATTCTTGTAATGCATAAACTATACCAAATGATTTTCAAGTGCATATTTTATAAGCGATGCGGTGTTCCTAATTCCCAGTTTCCTCATCATGTTTTTTCTGTGAACGCCCACTGTCTGGTCACTTATATACAATTTGTCAGCAATATGTTTATTGCTCAAACCTTGCGTCAATAATTCTAAAATTTCTGATTCACGCTTGGTTAGTTTCTGCTTTATGGTAAAAACATCTTCATACTCTGAAGACACTTTTTGTGGTAGTCTACTTTTAGATGCCACCGGTGGAGATGTTCTTAATCCATCTCCTATATATGTATTCCCTGAGGAAACTTCTTCTAATGCATATACGAGTTCAGAAAATGTGCTCGATTTGCTCACATAACCATCTGCTCCGTTAACCATTGCTCCTTTCACTAATTTCACATCTGTATAAGAAGACAATACTATTATTCGTAATTCTGAAAAAAGGCTTCTAACTTCCTCGATTATAAGTAATCCTTCTTGATCAGGAATATTTAAATCCATAATCAAAATTTCGAAACTCGATTCTTGGATTGCTTTATGAAGATCTTCCGAGCTGCAAACTCTTGCAATCACTTCATATTCATTTGCTTCTTGTTTAAAATATGTTTCCATACCTTCTACAAACATCTTTTGACAATCCAATACCGCTATGCTAGTAGCCATCCTCTGTTGGTTTTATAATAATAATTCGTTGTGTAGGAACATTCTCAAAGAATACTCCACTGTAATAAATGCAAAATGAATGCCAAAGAATAAAACAAGAACTAAAATTTTAATAACTAGCTAATTTTCAGCCCTTTAAACAAATACATAAATACCTATTATTTACTTCTCCCCCGTTATAAATTGAAAAATGGATCCTTCAATTTAATGAAGAATCCACATGTATTATTTATTATTGCTTATGATTTGCATGCAATAATAGGTTATCAAAATATTATTTATTCGAATTTCTTTTAATCTTCAAACTACTCAACAGATTAGCTTTATTGCTCTTGGCAATTGGAAGTTCTATTGAATCCTTGAGCTGAACTGCATTTCCCAAAATAGAAGTGATTTTATCTTTAGCCACAATGTAAGATCTATGAATCCTTAAAAAATCACTTTCAGGTAGTATTTCTTGCATTTTTTTCAAGTGCATGCTGACTAAAAACTTATCGTCCTTGGTAAATATGTAGCTATACTCTTGTTCGGCTCTGACATAAATAATATCGTCAAAAATGATTTTCATTAACTTGCCATTGTATTTAAAGAAATAGTAAGTGTCGTCTTCCTTAGTCGTCTCATTTCCCTTTTCATTTGCCAATTTATCATTCACTTTTTCAATGGCTTGAAAGAAACGATTAAACAGGATTGGTTTTAAAAGGTAGTCAACTACATTGAGTTCATATCCCTTAATGGCATATTCGTTGAATGCAGTTGTGAATATAACAAGCGGCGGTTTTTTTAAAGATTTTAGAAAGTCGATGCCAGTGATATTCGGCATTTGGATATCTAAGAAAATCACATCAATCTCAAACTTCAAAAGTGCTTCGTACGCTTCCTCTGTATTGACACAGGTATCAACAATACTCCAGTTGGGTACTTTACTTAAATGAGATTGGATTATCTCACGTGCTAGAGGTTCGTCATCTACAATTAGTGAATTAATTATTCTCATTTCAAATCTAGATTTAGCTGAGCGGTATAAATAGAATCCTCTTTCGAAACTTGATAGGTATAACCTGTCTCTTATACACATCTGACGCTGCCGACGAAGAGGATAGTGTAG
>CAJXUU010000202.1 GCA_913061325.1 uncultured Saprospirales bacterium
GATCTACACTATCCTCTTCGTCGGCAGCGTCAGATGTGTATAAGAGACAGATCAACAACTGCTACCTTATTTTCTTTTTCTCGAATGATTGTAGGATTTACATTATCTAAGTTATAGTCACTTAATCTATTACTTTTGAATTGCGCATTTCCTAAATTGTCGATTTTTACAATCACTTGATTAATGGGGTCGAAAATCCAAATTTTATTATCGTTTGATCTCGCTACTGCAGTTATGTCCAAGAACTGAGTTGTAGACAAGTCTAAAGTTTTGATTTCTGCTAGTGTATTATCCAATATCAAGATTCGATTAAAATCAGCTATGAAACATAGTATCTTTTGGGGATTCGTAGCATCTATACTTACTATATCACCTATCGATCCATTGTTGTACTCATACTTTTTATTTAGCTCCAAATCATATCTTAGAATTTTGTCATCTGAAGTAAGAATGTAGATATTCTGAAGATTATCAATTTCTACTTGATCAATGTTTTCTGTGATATCTAGTTGGGTATCCGACTTGATTTCTGCTACAGTTTTCTGCGATGTTATGCAACTAGGCAGGCCTAGAACCCATAGCAATAAAAAAAGCATCTGTCTTGATATCATTGTACAATTTTAGTCTTATTTGGCATCTCAAAATACTCTAACGTAAAAATACCATCTTCTAGCACTCCGTAACTCTGATAATCTGTCCAATCTCCCAGTCCAAAGTAGGTTGATTTACCATTATTGATAGAGACTTCAAGAGGTAAATGTCTGTGACCAAAAATGTAATAATCATGGTGAGATTCTGATTCTTTACGTTCTGTGTATTGAACAAGCATCTCATTTTTTCTTCCGTAGAATTTAGCATCATCACCACCTGCATCTCTGGATGTATGGCTGAATTTTTTCATTAACCACAAACCAAAATTAGGATGTAATCTAGCATATGTCCATTGACATAGTTTATTGTTAAATACTTTTTTGATAAACTTATATCCATGATCTTTAGGACCTAATCCATCCCCATGAGCAACATACAACTTTTTTCCTTGAATATCTCGTATCTGTGGCTCTCGATAAATAGGAATGCCAAATTCTGATTCGAAATAATCGAACATCCACATATCATGATTCCCAGTAAAAAAGTAGATGGGAATTCCTTGATCTCTCATTTCAGCTAACTTTCCTAAGAATCTTGAAAATCCTCTAGGAATAACTGTCTTGTACTCAAACCAATAGTCAAAAATGTCACCAACCAGATATAATTCCGATACCTCGTCTTGAATTTTTGATAACCAACGTACTATCTGTCTTTCTCTGTCCATACTAGTAAGTCTAGCATCTGTCCCGAGATGAAAATCTGATGCAAAAAATACTTTTTTGCCTTGAGTTTCTTTGTGAGCCGACGTTATTGAATCTAAGTTCATATAAGAAAGAATATATTTTATAAGCGGGGTTTAGCGGATGGTTCTCGAAGAAAACACTCATTCTTAAACAAACGCATGATATTGTAGAGCGTACCAGTTAAGGTTTTCTATGTAAGCAATTATGTACTTGATCTTTTTTAACAAGGAATAATTATTTAGATTATTAATCTACAAACCGCTTATCCACTTCCATTTTCTCTCCACAACTCTTACAAGTCCGCATTTTATCAGATCCATAATATTCTCTAAATCTTGGCAGAAAATCCTTTTCAATATTTTTTAGTTCGAAGTATGTTTCGTGCAAGCTACTATTACAATTATCGCAAAACCAAAGTAACCCATCTCTTTCTCCAGGAGTACGTTTTAGCTCTATCACTAAACCAATAGATCCTTCTGACCTCATTGGAGAATGTGGTACTTTTGCTGGCAATAAAAACATTTCTCCTTCATTGATCGGAATATCTACAGCCTTACCATCCTCTTGGATTCTAACTACAATATTTCCTTCAACTTGATAGAATAGTTCTTCTGTCTCATTATAGTGATAATCTTTCCTAGCATTAGGCCCTGCTACAATCATTACGATATAATCTCCAGCTTCTTTGTACAGATTTCTGTTCCCAACTGGTGGTTTTAGTTCATGTCTATTTTCATCTATCCACTTATGAAGATTAAACGGTCGAGCGATTCCCATATTAAGGTTATTGTTTGATTAAGTTCTAAAGTTAGGAAAAATCGTAGAATTTTGGAATTGAAGAATCCCTACATTTAAATAAAATGATTTGTGTCACATTTAATCATAGTTTTGATTCAAAACTTATGCTATTGAAATCTACTTATTTTCTACTATAGAATTGCTATTAGATCTCTAAAGACAATCGTTTCTTTAACTGTCTCTTGACGTAAGTTTGTTTCGATTTAGAAATGGAGTGTTAGGAATGTGCATATTTATAAAGCACAGATATTGTCCCAGCTTTCTTCGTCTGAGATATTGATCTTAAGTACGTTATCCTGCGGATTGTCCAAAAAAAAACAGTCACTCTTTCTTCAATGTCAAAATATACATCCTCCCAAGTTGGAATATTGGCCTGGATTATTTTCATTTAGCTATATTTCCTAAACCAAATATTTGGCTCAAAATTTCAAATTGTTGATTAGATAATAATAAAAAGAGCCATGCCTAATTAAAGGCACAGCTCTAAACTAAAACATTACCAGAATCTTGAGTGTAAAAGCAGTTGTTGATACATATACATTTCAATATTCTGAAAAACATTTTTCGAAAGCTTATTACTATTTTCTTTATCCAATATTCAATGAATCACTTACACAATCCATAGGTCCATGGATATGTAAAAAGTGGATAAGCTTACTTTAAAAAACTATCAAACTATCTATTCTTATTGGCGAAATCACGAAATCGGAACAAACCGTATCATATCTAATTGGTATTAGATGAAAAATTCGATTTCAAGTAATACTCATTTGACATATAGAGCACTTTTAGGAGAACTATATTGGGGGACTTGACTAAATAAACAAAGCATCATTTGTTTTATTTACCATACAAACTTTGGATTAATTTTGGCAAATACGAAATGGATGGTATTATAATTTCAAAAATGGTCATTTACACTCATAAGATATCAGGGTATACCCTAGCTTATAGTTCTTTCATCTGAACGAATAAGTGACAGACAACTCATAGAAGTGCAGACATTATTGAAAAATCGATGAAAACTTGTCTGATATCTCATAGAGCGTCTGACATTTACATCTCGTATCTTACGTTTCCATTTGCCTTTGGATAATATATATTTAAGTAAAAAATGAATACAAAAGATTCATGTGAGCCCTGGTTAAAAAGTAAATGCCCCCAGTTTTACATGGAGGCATTAAAATTAATAATTTTTTTGGGGTACCTGAATACCTGATTTTTATCTTTTGAATGGATCCGTAAATCTTGTATCAGAAGCAATTGTCTCATCCGTCAAAGTTTTCAAGTATGCAACTAATGCATCCTTATCTTTTTGGTCGAGATTTAATCTTCTTGGTGTACCGTCAGTGTTTTTTAGTTCTTCAGATAGATTGTCGTGAGCAGCAATATTATCACTATAATGGGCTACTACATCTTCTAAAGATTCGAATCGACCATCATGCATATATGGTCCTGTAAGTTCTATGTTTCTTAGAAATGGAATTTTAAACACTCCAAATAATTCAGTTTTATTTAGTCTGCCACCTACTCCTTTATCAGCATATTCCATCTCAAGACCATTGTTTCCAGATGTCTTCACAGTAAAGTTATGTTTATCTGTATGGCAAGATGCACAATTACTATTGAACAACTGTTTTCCTTTATTTTCAGCTTCTGTGAAGTTGAAAAAATCGTATTCTACTGAGAATTGTGCCGAATGTTCCAATCCTTCATCAAACTTAGAATGAACTGAAGATATGGCATCTACAAAAGATGTAATTGCTTGTGAAATCCTTTCACTGTCAACTTTATCGTCTCCAAATGCTTTCTTAAATAATACAGAGTAAAATGGATGTTCTCCGATTCTATTCATTATTTCTTCTTCATCGATATTCATTTCATTTTCGTTCCTGAAAGCATTTTTTACTTGCTGAGGCAAGCTAGATGCACTATCATCCCAAGAAAATTTAGATCCCGATAATGATGGGTCGATAGGATTGTAAGAAATCTTAAAACTCAATGTTGTGGCAAGTGCTAAAGTGTTTCTCTTTGTTATCACTTCTCCTACGCCTTCACTAAATTGTCCTTCATCACTAAATGCCCTCGATGGGTCGTGACAAGTACCACAACTTACATTCCTGTCAAGAGAAAGTGTTTTATCATAGAAAAGTACGCGTCCTAGAGTCGCTCTATTGTTATTTGCCCGAGTCTCTGCAAGTGAAACTATATTCAATTTTGGATAAGTCTTACCATGAGGTAGGAAATGTTCTCCTAATTCTAATTCATAGTTATTTATAACGTTGGGAAGTGTCAGCTCCGCTTGGATAAGTTCGTAGTCCTCACCAGAATAGTCATCTTGGTTTCTCTCTTTTGAGCAAGAGATAATCATTAGTGTTGCAAAAAGTAAAACAGATAAGGCAGTTATCTTTTTCATACGATTGTTCAGTTTCGTCTAAGTAAATAATGAATCGTAAATGAGAATTGATGGTTATCGTATAAAAGCGATTTCACCATATAAGAAATTGATTGCCGCACCAACTTCTCAATTGTTTGGAAATAGTGTGAATTTTCAACTGCAAAATACGATCACACTATTGTTTTCCAACAATATGATGACAATGTAGTGTTTTTTCCAAATAATGAAAAGAAATGTAAGGAATAATGCAGAATGGGTGCTAGGAAAATTCAGCTATTTGTTGAATTTTGATTTCGTTAGGGCTTATATTTCACTTTTAAGTAATTGTCAAAGACTTCTTTATGCTCGACCTACCTAGTTTAAATTAAGATAGGCCGGTGCATTGTATTCCAAGAGCTCATATACTCTCATTTTAGAAATGTGTTTGATGTATATCAAAAAGACCTACGAGGTTTCTAAAACCTCGTAGGTCTAATGAAGGCTTCTTCTAATCAATTCCTCCTCAACATCTGGATAGCTCTTCCTGGTGTATATGGCGCATCAGCTTTCTCTAACTTTTCTTCTAAAGCTGGGATAGCAGTTGTAGCTATGTTCATAAGTGTATCCAATATTGGCTTGAATTCTTCTTTGGCGATTCCAAAACTAAATTTGTGTGTTTCAGTTACGTCGGAAGTAGAGTGTTTTTGTTCGTACGAGATCCAACCCATTCTGCCCGCAGGAGCAGGGGGTGCTCCAATGTCTAATTTTGACTTGATATTATCACCATATAGAAGCGTATTGGCTGCTTTAATCTGATCTTCTATTCCTGAGATCTCGTCCATTAATGCTGGAATTGGAAGTTCTACCAGTTTGATAGCTTCTTTCATGTGTTTGAGCTTATTATTCATCTCTCCAATAAGTTTTCCAGCTCCAGAGATAGATCTATTGAGTTCATCGACTTCACGTTGAAATTTAGCTTTTGCAATCGGATCTTTGGCAGGCATTACTCGTTCGTCTAATTGCTTCACCATGAAAGAAACAGGTGTTCCAATATCAGTAAATTGTCCATCAACATACTTTGTCATTTGAACAGAATACTCACCAGGAGCGACAAGTGTTCCTTCTGATTTTCCAGCCCATGGATTATAGAATGAAGGTTTTTTCAAGTTGATAGGATCCTTGTGTGCATATCTAAGATCCCACTTAAGTCTATTGACTCCAGGGCTCATTGATTTCATAATCTTTCTTACTATTTTTCCATCTTTATCGGTGATTGTGAATAATACTTTTGGTTTCTTTTCTTCACGTTCAGCTTTGAGTTCGTCGTAAGTTGGATATTTAGAATTTGTACCGACTTTCAGTTCATCTTTCTGTTTTTTCTGACGCTTGTCTTTGAGGGTTTCTATCTTTTCTTTTATGAAATAAGTAATCATAGCAACAGGACCAAGATCTTCAGCCGAATAATGACTGTCACCTAACATTGCCTTTCCGGGAAGACCTAACGGAGTAGATTCTTCATAGGATAGTGCATTTCTTACTGGGAATAAATATCCTTCCTTCTCCAATTCATCAGGGCTGATATTTCTCAATGCAGAATAATCATCCAAAACATAAAACCCTCTACCAAATGTTCCTAATACAAGATCATTTTCTCTTTTCTGGATAGCAATATCTCTGACTGCAATCGTCGGTACACCACTTTTCATCTGCGTCCACTTATATCCTCCATCATTAGAAAAGAATACTCCGAATTCTGTACCACAGAACAATAGATTTTTGTCTACATGATCTTCTTCAATAGCATATGTACTTCCTTTTTTCGGTAATGTACTACCAATATTTTTCCAAGATCTTCCTTTATCAATAGACTTAAATAGATACGGTTTAAAATCTCCATTTTTATGATTATTAAATGCGGCATAGATAACATTGGCATCATGCTGTGAACAATAAACAGCGTTCACATAAGTATTAGATGACACACCGTTTATTCTATCTATTTTGGTCCAGTTAGTGCCTCCGTCTGTCGTGATTTGTATCAATCCATCATCAGTTCCTACAACAAGAAGATTCTCATCAATTGCTGATTCGCTGAATGCTACGATGGTCCCATAAGGCGATGTCGATGCATTTTTCATGACAGCATCCATTGATTGGACACGACCCATTACTTTTAGCTCATTTCTGTTGAGTTGCTTAGTGAGATCCTCACTGATTACATCCCAGCTATTTCCATAATCATCTGATTTGAATAGTTTGTTCGCTGCAAAGTATAATCTTCCAGTTTTATGCGGACTTACTGCAAGTGGAGCATCCCAGTTCCACCTGTATGCGTTTTCGTCTTTTCTTTCTTTCGGTTGGATTCCTATTTCTTCTCCACTTAGTTTGTCATATCTTACGAGCACTCCATATTGAGATTGGGCGTAGACGATATTCGTATTTTCAGGATCTACTTGAGACTCGAATCCATCACCTCCATGCGTGAAGAACCAATCTGCATTCGTGATTCCATGATTGGTGATTGTTCTTGATGGACCACCCATACTAGAGTTATCCTGAGTTCCTCCATAAATGTTATAAAATGGTGAGTGGTTATCAACAGCCACTTTATAGAATTGTGTTACCGGCAGATTTGGTTTATAGTCCCAAGTCTTGGCAGCATCAAAAGTCTCGTATAATCCACCATCGCAGCCGACTAACCAGTGATCTCCATCTCTTGGATCGATCCACATACAGTGATTATCTACATGCTTCGTTATTTCGCCTACACCAGAGAAAGATTTGCCACCGTTGGTACTTACTTGCATCCATGTATTCATAGCATAAAGCTTCTCTGGATCATTTAGATCACAGTATATTTCTTGATAGTAGTTACCACTTGATTTGTATTTCCCTCTTTTGTTCCAACTTGTGCCTCCGTCTGTCGTTCGGAATGTTCCTCCTTTACCATCAGCCGCTTCAACTACAGCGTAGATATAGTCCGGATTTGCTGGAGATATCGCTAATCCTATTCTTCCCATTGATTTAGGAAGACCGGAATTGATTTTAGTCCATGTAGCACCACCATCAGTAGATTTATGCATTCCGGATCCTGGCCCTCCACCTACATAAGTATACACATGTCTTCTTCTTTGTTGTGCAGCCGCATATAGAATATTGGGATTGCGTGGATCCATAATAAGATCACTTACTCCTGTGTGTTTGTCTATCTTTAATGATTGAGTCCAATTTTGTCCACCATCTACTGATTTATAGACACCTCGTTCTCCACCTTCGCTCCATAATGGTCCCATAGACGCAACATAAACAATATTAGAATTCGTAGGATCAACAATTATCTTAGCTATATGCTCTGATGTTTTTAGTCCAACATTTTTCCATGTTTTTCCTCTGTCTTCAGATTTGTATATTCCGTCACCATAAGCCACACTTCTTTGATTATTATTTTCACCTGATCCTACCCATATTATATTATCATTGTTGGGATCGATTGTAACACATCCAGTAGAATATGATCCTTGGCTATCGAAGATAGGTGTATAAGTCGTACCAGCATTTACTGTTTTCCAGACACCACCAGAAGCAACAGCGACATAATATTCGAAAGGATTATTTGTGTTTACGGCTATATCAGCAATCCTTCCTGAAGCAATCGCCGGACCAATATTTCTAAATTTTAAACCAGAAAGGGACAATTTATCTTTTTCAGGTTCTGATTTATCTTCTTTCTGTGCTTGAGATTGGAATGATACTGTAAATGCCATAATTATGGCAAGGGTCAATTTTAATAATTTCATTAGTGGTTATGTTTAGTAGGAATAAACTTATGAAATTAATATTGTGGAATCAAAAATATTTTAATCTATATGTATTCCTGCTTCTTTCACCCACTTGGGTGTTCACCAATAAATCTATTTCCTACACATTTGTAATGTTAGTTTCTCCAATTATTATGCTGGCATAGGATTGGGAGTCAAATTCTCTGGTATAAATGTCGATTTTCAATCATTGGATTGAGACAGCTGACCAATCTATTCATAACACATTTTCCTAAGTCTATTTATGCATTTCTTTTTGATTGTTCATCCCTATGTGGAATCAAACAGAAATTATCATGAAACTACATTCACTATCTATCTCAATCCCAGAACCATGTCACGAAGATTGGGCTGAAATGACTCCAATAAAGAACATTTATAGTGCAAATCGTATCAACAGTAATGAACTTGCACAAAATTCTATGAATTTCTCAACACTGAAAATAGACCGCAACGAGGCTAACCAAGAAAAAGGACGTCACTGTGCTTCTTGTAATAAAACAGTAATCGATTTTACCAAGATGTCTAAAACAGGGATCGCAAGTTATAATTCTAGCCATGAAGGAGGTATGTGTGGCAGATTTAGTCTTGACCAATTGGATGTGAATCTTTTGCCAGCTAGCCGAAATCGGTTATTTTCAAAATGGGCAGCTGTGCTTCTTGGATTGATTCCATTTGCTGGATATGGTCAAGCACCTGTTCACACTAATGAGCTCATTGAACATACTATTATGGGTAAGCGCATGATAAATTCTGTTAAGACCCAGATTTCAAAACCTATTTCTGAAAAAGGAAATCTAAAAGGGAAATTGATTGACGCTGAGACTAAGGAGCCAATTATTTTTGGAACAATTGCTCTCATGAAGGAAGGTGTTTTAATTTCAGGTGTAGAAACCGATTTAGATGGAAATTTCAATATTGATATATATGATGTGGATGAAATAGTATTCTCATACATTGGTTATGAACACATTAAAAAAAGTACTGCTGATATAAAGAAAAACTATAGTACACCTTTGACTATTGAACTTGAAATGCAAGGTTATCTTTTGGGAGACGTGGTAATAGTAGATCATAAATTCAGATCGGGGTGTATTTTAGTGGGATCTTATGTAACTGTAACAACTGAACATGAATCTTGGCTAAAACGACAGTGGAGAAAATTCAAAAAACTAGTAAAAACTAGCCACAATTCAGCAGTCGAGAACAGAAAAAACGCTAGAGATAATGAAATCGAAGAAATATCAGAATTTCAAGAATTAGAAACACGAGAAATATCTTCTAAAGCTGTAGGAGTAATTCCATACGAAGATAAAGTGATAAATATATATCCTAACCCTTCAGCTGGTTTGGTGACAATACAAATGCCAGAAGGATTCTCCCAAGGTATACTACAAATTTTAAATACAGAAAATCAAATACTATTCAGCAGTAACATCTATGGAGACGAATATCAATATGATGCTTCGGATTTATTAAGTGGAAGCTATATCATCTCAATCATCTCAGAAAAAGAACTAGTAGCATCTGAAGTATTTATCAAAATATAGAGGTCAAAATATGTCGCGATCGGCACTTTAGAATACTAGAATCATAACTTTTAAATTTCATTTATGCATTTCCGTTCGAGACAGACATCTCTATCCTGAAAACACAATTTATCAACTGTCTTAATGTATCAATGTAAGTATCTGGCCAGATCATTTTTTAGTATTACTAGGGCACAAAACCATCAAGAATGAAAAATAATAATCAAATTCAAAGCCAGAAGATTAACAAGCCTCATCATTACTTCAAACCATTTTTTGTTGTCTGTGTACTAATGATATGTGTAACTCAATCAAGTTTCACCCAAAAAGAAAGAGCAACACTCTATGGGAAAACAATAGAGCTCGATGGCGGTGAAACATTAATAGGTTGTAATATATCAATATATAAAAAGGATAAAAAGGTAGGGACTTTAGTATCTGATATTGATGGTAAATATAGCGCAATTGTACGCCCCGGAGTTTATGACTTTGAAGCATCATATACTGGGTATCAATCAGATTATAAACGAGGAACAAATGTAATGGATGGGGATTCATTAAAGCTGAATTTTAGATTGAAGGCCAATGGTAATTTTACAATGGGTAGTTCCTGTCTCTTATACACATCTCCGAGCCCACGAGACAGGCAGAAATCTCG
>CAJXUU010000203.1 GCA_913061325.1 uncultured Saprospirales bacterium
CGAGATTTCTGCCTGTCTCGTGGGCTCGGAGATGTGTATAAGAGACAGGAATCATACTTTGCAAATCTTGGATCTGCAAACTCACCCATGAAGTTCTTCCACTTAGTTCCTACTTCAGTTACCCAAACCTTGGTACTTTGGTATTCCATAGTATCCGCTGTAATTTCAAAATCTAAATTATCTGCATAGGGTACTTTACTTAGTATAGATAGATCTATCCCTAAAGCCTTTATAGAATCTAATGCAGGAGAAAATGTTATTGTTTCTATGAACTTTTCACTATTCCCTGGATCCTCTGGATCTTCTGTCAATTTAATAAAAGGTATACTATCATTAGTCATAGCATTTACCAACACTTCAAATGAAGGAGCATACTCACCTGTCATTTTAAAATATAATTCTTGAGCCGTTCTAATATTTTCCAAACTATGTACAACTTTTGCCTTTCTTCTTTCTTTCTCTTCTCCAAAAGCAATAGGTTCTTTGATTGAACTATACAGCATGAAAGCTAGTAATCCTACCAATAGTATTAGAAAAATATTAATTATAATTTTCATGTTTTACGTTTTGTATTACTTTAAAGTTAAGTCTATTTAATTAAGTAATGATACTATTTTATATCCTTACCAACTCCAAAGAAAATAAAAAGATGAAGGAAAAAAAAATTTACTTGATATAATATTACACTTCCTTTTAAATCCTTGCTTTTAGAGTTACGCGGAAACGCACCTTTTATTTTTTTTGGGCTAGATTTTTATTCTAATATAAGATGCAGTTCATTTCTTTTTTGGTGTGTACATTTGTCAAAACTTTTAAATTTCATGTCCTTAATTTTAGCCTTAGAATCATCTTGTGATGACACATCTGCAGCAATCATCAAAAATGGCACTGTCTTAAGTAATGTTACGGCGACTCAAACCATCCATGAGAAGTATGGAGGGGTAGTTCCTGAAGTTGCATCTAGAAAGCATCAAATTAATATTATTCCTGTTGTGAAAGCTGCATTGGACAAAGCTAATGTTGACAAAACAGAATTGACGGCAATAGCCGTAACAAAAGGACCTGGACTATTGGGCAGTCTAATTGTTGGCGTATCATTTGCTAAGTCTCTATCCCTGGCTCTAGAAATTCCATTGATAGAAGTCAATCATATGAAAGCACACATTTTAGCTCATTTTGCAGAAGACCCTAAACCAAAATTTCCTTTTTTATGTCTTACTGTAAGCGGAGGCCATACGCAAATCGTAAAAGTCACAGCACCTTTAGAAATGACAATACTAGGAACAACGATAGATGATGCAGCAGGCGAAGCTTTTGATAAAAGTGGAAAAATTATGGGATTAAAATATCCCGCAGGACCAGAAATGGATAAACTTGCTCAAAAAGGAAAACCAATATTTCAATTTGCAGAACCTAAGGTCAAAGGTCTCAATTTCAGCTTTAGTGGACTTAAAACATCAATTCTCTATTTTTTAAAAGCACAATTAAAGGACAATCCAAATTTCATAGATGAAAATCTTAATGATATCTGTGCATCAGTACAATATCAGATCGTATATATTCTTATCAAAAAATTAAAACAAGCTGCATCCGAAACAGGGATCAATCAAATAGCAATTGCTGGCGGAGTCTCAGCAAATAGTAGTCTGAGAACTGCTCTTGAAAAAGCAGGTAAAGAATGTGGATGGCAAACTTATATACCAGCTTTTCAATATTGTACTGATAATGCAGGTATGATTGGAGTAGCGGCCGAATTCAGTTATAAAGAAAAAGACTTCTCAAGTTTAGATCTAGTTCCTGAAGCAAGGCTTAAAATATAAAAGGTCATCACTTTTTAAGTACTGACCTTTCATTGTATAGCTATATTTTTTTTTCTTAGGAGTGATGCATTAATAAAGTGCGTTTTTATGTGCTGACATTTATTCATTCTCCAAGGCAAAAAACGTAGGCTATGCATCGCATAGGCGAGGCTTTTTAACGCAGAAGAAGGGATAAAGAGCAAGCAGAAGAATGTAACTTTATTATTGTTTCATTCCTTAATAACGCAGAAGAAGGGAAAAAGAGCAAGCAGAAGAATGTAATTTTATTATTGTTTCATTCCTTAGATACTAATTCCGAGAGTCAAGCTAATTACATGAGGCTTAGCTTTGAATCCAGCATCTCTTGTTCCATAATTAATATGCTGACCCACAGTTTTGAAGTTATTCTCATATCTTACATCGATGTGAAATCTTCCAGCATCTAAACCTACAGCTCCAGTAAATCCATAAGTGATTGCTCTATTATTGTCGCTATATCCACTGATGAAATCTAAAGCTGGTGAATAACTAACTAATATATGTGCTACAGGTCCAACTCCGAATCTAATATTATTGTGTGTAATTCCAGCCATCAATTGAAAATCGATAAAGTCATATTTTTCATAAACAATTCTTGTTCCTTGACCGAATTGGACGAATGACCTTACCCTATATTCTTGAGTATAGTTAGAATATGCCAATTCTGCCCTCCCATAAAGATAACCGAACTTTTGTTGTCCAAAGACACCATACGATTTCACTATATTCGAACCTTTATAAGTAACTTCATGGTTGATGTAGTCAAAAACTTCCCCAGAATTTGTAGTCTCATTAGGAGCCATAGTAACCCCAATTGAAGTCTTAATTCCTAAAGCGATTTGTGCATTTGATACAAGTGCAAAACAGAAAATTGCAGCAAATGTGAATAATATTTTTTTCATGAGTTTAAAGTTAAAACGTTTTCGCAAAAAGCGTTACTAATTGAGAGCGCAAATATGAAAATGTTTAGCTAATTAATCAAATCTTACTTATAAGCTTGCTAACTGTTTTACAAATTTAAACCCATTTAACTAAGCATATTGCAAAATTATTACACACTTGAATTGAAAATATTATTAAAACACAACATATTATTTCGAATTTACACTTTTATGCGTTTCATATTTCACTATTTACCTACGTAATAGTCACTACATAAATAAGCGAATTACCATTATTAGTGCCATATCATTTTATTATAGATAGATAAAATGTACAATTCGCTGCATTTCACTACAGATTTGGCTCTTTTATCTATAATTGATTTTATCTCATCGAAAAATGGAACCCTTGTATTAGAAATAGGAGTTATATTGATTGCGTAAAGTAAAATCTAATAATTATGGCAGATAAAAAGACAAGTAACAAAACCGAAATGGCCAATAGTGTAATTCAAAACCACATGATTTGGTCTATGGGAGCAGGTTTCATTCCAGTACCTATTGCAGATTTATTCGCAGTGGCAGCTATCCAATTGGATATGATAAGACAGATGTGTAAGATCTACGATATTGACTTCAAAGAAACGGAAGGCAAAGCAGTGATTACCGCTCTAACAGGTTCAGGGTTCGCAAGACTTGGTGCTAGAGCAATAAAATTCATTCCTGGAATAGGCAGTATATTAGGTGGTGTAACTATGGCTATTCTTTCAGGAGGATCTACTTATGCACTTGGAGAAGTATTCAAGAAACACTTCGAAACTGGAGGAACGTTTTTGGATTTTGACCCTGCAAGATTGAAGAAGTATTACAACGAGAAATTCGAAAAAGGAAAAGAAGTCGCTTCTAAGATCCAAAAGGATAAAAAACAACAAGATGAAGTAATTAAGGTAAACGATAGTGTTACTCAATTACAGAACCTTGCGAAAATGAAAGAGGATGGAATTTTGACAGATGAAGAGTTTGCAACCTTGAAAAAGAAAATCATTGGGATGGATACTCCTGATGCAGAATAATCTATCCTTTCAATATTGTAAAGTATTGACATAGATGTCATTACAAAATAGAAAAGCCTATCGATTTCTTATCGAAAGGCTTTTCTTTTTTTGGATAAAATATCCACAAATATTTTTCTTCAATTCTTATAGAGAAAAGAATTTTGCTCTGGCTCCACATTGGGCCACACCGTAAGATCCTATTCCCCAGTTAAGTTCGAATACTAAACCAGCGAATATTGGTGTTGATTTTTGGTATCCATTTTCTCCTGAATATACACCCGTAGCATATGGGAATGGCTCATTACCAGCTGCAGGATCGTCTTGTCCATTGATATCAGTAAATCCGTACTCTATCCTAAGTCCTATTTGACCACTAAATGATGCATCAGTACCTATAACATTAACACCAAAACTAAGAACTCCAGAAATTTGTCTTTTGTTAAATTCTGTAAAGTCAGCTAATTCACCATCCGCACCTGTTCTTTCTACTCCTCTTAAAAATCCAATCTTAGGACCAAGCTCAAAGAAACCTAAATTCTTAGCATTTCTAAAAAGAAAGTATAAATCCGTAGAGTTCCATTTTATTTCTGGTGCACTTGGATATCCATTGAGTCCCTCATAAGTAGTACCATTTTTGGCATACATCAATTCAATAGCTAGTCCGTTATAACCTCTATTAATACCGACTTTCCCCCCGAAACTTATTGCATTACCAAAAGCTAACTCGTAATTAAGGTTACTATCATCGATGGCAGCCATATTAATAATGCTGCTACTGCCTGCCATTACTTTTAAAGCAGCATCAAACCATGCAATTTCCCTTTGAGAATAACTCAAAGTAGAAATAGTCACAAAACATAGGATCAGAAAATTTCTCATTTTATCTTATTGTTTAAAAATTAAGTTGTTAATCTAAGACACAAGATATAAAGTTTTGAATCTAATATCACATCAAACAGACAACCAATTGAATTAAAATGCTGCTTAGTTTACATTTTTGTTATAAAATGACATTCCTAAAAACATCCAACCCAATATAAAAAACAAACCACCTATGGGAGTGATTGGCCCTAACCATTTGTAATTTACCAATCCTATCAAGTCTCTAGTTGCTAAAAGATAAATAGATCCTGAGAAAAGAAATATCCCAATACAAAAACACCAAAAAGAACGCTTAGCCCACTTTCCTGATGTTTTACTCATTGCAAACCATGCAAATGTCATGGCAAACAAATGATAAAAATGATAAGTAATACCTGTATTATAAGTAGCTAATTTATCAGCCGGCAACACTGCCTTTAAACTATGAGCCCCAAAAGCTCCAAATATAACAGCCAATGCCCCAAACAACCCAATCAATAATCCTAGTTTATTCAATATATGTCTCTCTTTCATCTTAATATTTGGCGCATGAAACTACAATATCGTCATTTGGTCTAATTATATCTACTTAAAGAATAAAACAAGGTTATCTTTGACCCAAATTAGACTAAGAGCGTTATATAAATATTGTTACATTATAAGACATACGAGCATAGCACATCCAATGAATGGGTGACTTTTGTACATGGTGCAGGAGGTAGTTCATCTATATGGTACAAGCAAGTAAAGGAATTTAAAAATTCATTTAATGTATTGCTAATTGACTTAAGAGGTCATGGTAATAGCAAAGGAATGGGATTAAAAAATATTTCTAAGTACACCTTTCGTTCCGTTTCTAATGATGTTATCGAGGTAATAGATCATCTGAAAATCAAGTCTTCTCACTTCGTCGGAATTAGTTTGGGTACAATTATTATTAGAGAATTAGCTGAGATAAGACCAAAAATAATCTCCTCTATGATAATGGGAGGTGCAATACTTAAAATGAACTTCAGATCTCAGCTCTTAATGCGGGCTGGGTTTGTACTTAGGTCATTGGTCCCTTATATACTATTATACAAGTTGTTTGCTTTTGTTATAATGCCTAGAAAAAAACACAAAGAATCTAGGAATCTCTTTATTAGAGAAGCAAAGAAGTTGTATCAAAAAGAATTTATAAAGTGGTTTGGACTCACTACGACAATAAATCCAATCCTAAGGTTTTTTAGATCAAATGACCCTCTAATTCCAACCTTATATGTTATGGGAGAAGAGGATTATATGTTTCTACCATCAATTCGCATGACGGTATCCAAACATGATTCAGCTAACTTAGAAGTTATAGAAGATTGTGGTCATGTTGTGAATGTTGACAAGCCAGCTATTTTTAATAATATTGTTATTGATTGGATTAGAAAGAATTCTGTTCTTGCGTAAATATTTATAAGTACCGTCCCAGTTTAGACTGTAATTCTGCAGCACTCTTTTTTACTTCTACCTCGAAATTTTCAGAATCACTGCCTGCATAGATAATACCTCTTGAAGAATTAATAAGAAGTCCGCAGTCATCATTCATACCATTACTTACAACACCATGAAGATCTCCACCTTGTGCTCCAATACCTGGCACTAAGAAGAAATGTTCTTTAGCCATGTCTCTGACTTCAGCAAATGACTCTGGATGCGTAGCGCCAATAACATACATCAGATTTTCAGGACTTCCCCACTCTTGAGATTTTCTGATTACAGATTCATAAAGTGGTGTATCGCCAGATTGTATTCTTTGAAAATCATTACTTCCCTTATTAGAAGTCAATCCCAATAAAATCACCCACTTATCTTCAAATTCTAAGAATGGTGAAATTGAATCCACTCCCATGTAAGGAGCAACGGTAACTGCATCAAAATTAAAGTATTCGAAGAATGTTTTGGCATACATTTTTGAGGTGTTGCCTATATCACCTCGTTTAGCGTCTGCAATAGTAAATATATTATCAGGAATATAATCAATTGTTTTTTCTAATGATTCCCACCCTTTAGGACCAAGTGACTCGTAGAAAGCTATGTTAGGTTTATATGCAACACACAAATCTTTAGTAGCGTCTATTACTCTTTTATTAAATTCGAAAATTGGATCTTCGAAATCTTTGAGGAAAGTTGGAATCTTTTCTGGATCAGTATCCAACCCAACACATAAAAATGATTTCTTTAGATTTATCTGGTGTATAAGCTCACTCCTGTTCATGGAAATATAAGTTCTGAGAATGCGATATTAAAAGTAGGAATTGATTTTTGAATTGAGTAGTTTTTAATTCAATCCGTTTACAGCTTCGATTGATTTAATCTCTGGAATCTTAGATTTAAGTGTCTGCTCTACTCCTGCCTTCATGGTCATAGCTGACATTGAACAAAACTCGCAATTACCCAACCACTTGATTTTTACAGTCATGTCATCAGTAATTTCTACCACTTCGATATTACCACCATCTACCTTTAAGTGTGGTCTGAGAGATTCTAATGCAGCGTCTACTCTATCTTTTAATGCTTGTTGTTCGGTGCTTGACATATCCACAAAATTAATATATTAATTAGCTTAATCTATTTAATTCATATATCTTTTGATGTTGAGGTAACCCTTTATCATCCTAAAGAATATAATATAAACAAAGAAATCGGCTTTAAGATTTCAATTAATACTAGTTTACCATTTTAACCACTGTAGTTGGTCCTAAGACTTCATTGCGAAGTTGAACTTGTCTGATGGTATTAAGCGCAAGATCTTCGAACTTCTGTTTGAGTGGATTTCCTTCTTGTACAGCTACAGGCTGACCAGAATCACCTCCTTCCCTGATTCCTTGTACCAATGGGATTTGACCTAACAAAACTGATTTTGAAAGCTTTGCCAACTTCTTGCCACCACCTTCACCAAATAATAAATACTTATTATCAGGTAACTCTTTGGGTGTAAACCAAGACATATTTTCCACTATTCCAATGATAGGTACTTTTACATGATCGATCAAGAACATATTGATGGCTTTGACAGCGTCAACTACCGCTACCTCTTGCGGTGTAGTGACTATGATCGCTCCTGTTATTGGCACGGTCTGTACTAATGTAAGCTGGATATCACCTGTCCCTGGTGGTAGATCAATGATCAAATAATCTAGATCTGGCCAAATACAATCGTTGATAAATTGCTTTATTATTCCACCTAGCCTAGGACCTCTTAGCACAACGGCTTGTTCAGGTTCAACAATGAATCCTACTGACATGACTTTCACTCCATGTGCTTCGAGAGGTAATAATTTATGTTTTCCATATAGCATTTCAATCTTTGGTCGTTGTCCTTGTAGCCCCATCATAGTAGGGATACTAGGTCCATAAAGATCTGCATCGATAAGTCCGACTTTCGCTCCTTTGTTTGCTAGAGAAATGGCCAGATTAACTGCAACAGTAGACTTCCCTACTCCCCCTTTTCCAGAGGCTACGGCTATTATGTTTTTCACTTGAGGCAGTGCTCGTGTTTTTGAGGCCCCCGCAGGACCATCACTCTTCATGTGTATATGTACCTGTGCTTCGGGATATACTGTTTGAACAGCGTGCATGCAAGCAAAATTAAGTGTTTGCTTTACTTGAGTATCTGTAGAAGTAAGGGCTATGGTAAATGAAACATTATTACCATCTACTTTGAAGTCTTCCACCATTCTGACAGATACAATATCTTGACCCGTATTGGGATCTTTGACTGTTCGTAATGCTTCTAAGACTTTGTTGTTATCTAAACTCATAATTAGAATTAAGCTGCGAAATTAATCGGTATTCAAATTAAAACACAATTGAGACAAGGAAGGTTTTAGGTTTTGTATTTACTTCTTCGCCAACTGCCGAATCTTAATCCCAAACCCAGCGAAAATCAAAGTCATTATAGGACTTAGCCAATTGAAAATAGCATAGACAAAATACTCTCCTACTCCAACTCCCAGAACTCCAGCTTGATATGCGCCACAAGTATTCCATGGAATTAATACTGATGTCACAGTTCCTGCATCTTCTAATGTTCTACTTAAATTTTCAGGCGCTAGTCCTTTATCTTCAAAAGCTTGTTTAAACATCTTACCAGGGATCACAATGGCAAGATATTGATCGCTTGCTACTATATTCAAACCAAGACAACTTAATACTGTACTTGAAAATAAACCAAACGTAGATTTTGCAACGGACAATAAGGCCTTTGTTATTCTAGATAATGCTCCTATTCCATCCATAACCCCTCCAAAAACCATCGCGCAAATAATCAATAAAATTGTCCATAACATACCCATCATACCACCAGCTGTGAAAAGATCATTGAGCGTAGCATTATCAGTGACAATGGCTACATCTGTAGTAATGGCAGAAAATAATGCGCCCATATTTGTAGAACCAATCAGCCCTAATACTTCAGGTTGAAAAATAAGTGCAAATACTGCCGCGAGTAATACTCCTGCACCCAAAGCTACCAAAGGTTTTGTTTTTAATACAATCAAAACCACAACACCCACTGGCACAAAAAACAACCATGGTGTGATATTAAATGTAGCATCCATTGTCGTCAACAAACCACTGATATCTGCACTTCCCGATGTATCAATATTAAAACTTATAATTGTAAAAACTATAAGGGTAATTATAATCGTAGGCACTGTTGTGAAACTCATGTATTTGATATGTGTAAACAGATCTGTTCCTGCCATAGCTGGGGCAAGGTTTGTCGTATCACTAAGAGGAGACATTTTATCACCGAAATAAGCACCTGAAATAACTGCCCCCGCTATCATTCCCGTAGGTATGCCTAATGCAGTTCCTATTCCAATCAATGCAATACCAACAGTCGCCGATGTAGTCCAAGAACTACCCGTTGCAATAGATATGATAGCCGCTATCACTACTGAAGCTGGTAAAAAAATAGATGGACTCAAAACCTGAAGACCATAATAAACCATTGCTGGAATAACGCCACTGACTAGCCACGTTCCAGCCAAAGCTCCAACGAATAATAATATAACTATAGGAACAAGAACACTTCTTAAGTTCTCCCAAACCTCAGCTATCATTGTTGCAAATGTAGTTTTATTGAACAATCCAACTATAGCAGCGATCGCTCCTCCAATGAGTAAGATATACTGATTCGAATAATCGCCTAGCCAGGCTCCACCTTTTCCGAATATATTATAAGCTAATAATCCCATCAAAAGAACAACGGGAATCAATGCCTCCCATATATTTAATTCAATATTCTCAACTATATGTTCATCTTGTCTATTTAGTGCCTTCTTTTCGTGGTCTGCCATATTCATTTTGGATTTACTATCGTAATGATACGATTTTGAGATTTGATCTACAAATGTAATATTGTCATGCATATGAATGAGTTAGAAATCTTACCACAATTTTGTAAATGATAATGAAACCAGTATTTATAGAAATACTACACAACTTATTCTTGTAAAAACATTTAATCCACAAAAAAGCCCTTCTACAAATCAATGCAGAAGGGCTATATTTTCTATAACTTAATTTAAGTTATTGTTCTTATCTAACTATTATCATTTTCTTAGTAGCTGTAAATTCACCACTTTCGATTGTATAGTATAATACTCCAGTAATTCCGAGATCATCAGCATCTAATGGAAGAAGATTCATTCCTTTTGATCCTATTGTATTCACTACTTTCATTGTCTTTCCAGCTACATCAGTAACTGTAAATACTACCGCTCCTTCCTCTGCCAATTCAAATCTGATCATCGTCTGATCTTTGAATGGA
>CAJXUU010000204.1 GCA_913061325.1 uncultured Saprospirales bacterium
ATAAAAGATAGTTCCACCATTTATTTGATTCTTCTTTTGTTCCAGATTTGATTATGTCCTCTCGTTCTTTATTTGTCCATTTAATGAAATCAATTTCAACTTCATCATGCAACCATTCCATTTCATCAGTACTTAATCCATGCGATTTGCCTTCTTGCTCAATTTCTGTAGCCTCAAGTAAAGTTGCAGCGAAAAGTTTTAATCCATCAGTGTTTGCTGTAATACAGAATTCTTGATCTGTCCATTCTGTAAATCCAAAATATGCTTTATTTCGGTTTGCATTTCTTTTAAGTTCAGTGGCAATAACTGTTGATTCATTATTCCGTAGGTTGACCTGTTCTATTTTTGGTTCATTAGGAGCAATTACAAATAGACAATCATCAATTCCTTTTATCAAGAATTCTCTTTGTTCGCTGATTTGATCGGAGATGAAACTTTCGTTACTCTTTTCATTCGATAAAAATCCACCCTCTTCTATTTCAATGATTAAATTGTTAACAATAATTTTGTTTTCCCAATACTTCGCCAAGTCTCTTTCGTCCAACAGTTTGAACGCTATTGGGTTTTCGAATGTAATATCATAGTCTTTATCTTCTGCTGTTGAATACCTTATTTTCAGTTTGTATAAGTCAAAATCCATTGCCAAGATCTCTGGAGTTCTTGACATATATATTTCTGTATTTAGGACTTTGACTTTCATTTTATATTTTTCCTACTGGCACATAACTTGTGTATATGTGGAACTCCCAGATATAGAACTTCCACATATATCGGTTATATGAACAACACATATCATCTGATAATTAACAATTTAGCAATAAATTCCAATCCTGATTATTAGCCGTGTTTAAACGAGTATTATCCGAATAAAAACGTTTATAAGAAAACTGGCTTCACATACTAAACGACCAACTTTCATGAACTTCATTTGATGAACATTTACGTAAGTCACTTCATAAAAACAGCTATCGTTGTAATTGTTATTTCCTTACCACATAATATTAAATATACAATAAATCTTGAGCTCGCAACTGACGAAATCGAAATTTAACTTTGTTTCGCAATCCTAAATAGTTCTTATTGTCTGTGTCCTTTATGTTATAATCGCTCATGTAAGGAGACCGACAACTATAAAAAGAACAATGCTGCATCCCTTGGTAATGCACTAGAACCCTCTCCAAAACCAAGCACCAATAAAGAATCTAAATCAAGCAGTACAACAAAGAAGAAAAACACAAAACAAGTAAAAAGGGAAAGTGGAAAGCAGTAACAATCAATCATTTTTAGACTGCCCTAAAAATATATTACACCCATATTAAATATTCTTGTATCTTTGATCTAACAAAGTCATAGGTACTATGAATGATCTTCTTGCTGTATTATCAGAACCTTGGGCCATCAGAGCGTTAATCACTTGTTCACTCATTGGTATAATGTATGGCGTATTGGGATGCTTTATCGTCCTCCGGAACATGTCTCTTATTGGTGATGCATTATCACATGCAATATTACCTGGTGTATTTTTTGCTTTTATTCTTTTTGGTTATAGCACGATTGGTTTCTTCATGGGATCGGTAGTAGCAGGGTTGTTGACAGCCTTATTGATCACCTGGATACAGCAGAATATCAAGACTAAAAATGATGCCGCTATCGGTATTGTATTCACTCTTATGTTTTCTATCGGTGTAATAGGAATAAGCTGGCTCAACAATGAAGGGGGAGTTCATTTAGACTTGAAAGACTTTCTGATAGGGAGTATTATGGGTATTTCAAATGAAGATATTATTCTGACTTTATTAATTACTATCTACACTATAGGAAGCGTGGCATTGTTCTACCGATTTTTATTTATTACAACTTTCCAACCGGTCATAGCTAGCACAATGGGTATTTCTACCAAAATGGTGCATTATTTTTTAATGCTGATGTTATCATTTGCAATTGTGGCTGGTCTTAAAACAGTAGGTGTTATACTAGTTGTAGCACTTTTAATAACGCCTTCATCAACAGCGCTTCTGCTGTCAAACAAATTAAAATATGTTATAATAATTTCTGCTATTGTCGGATTATTTTCCTCAGTCCTAGGCTTGATATTAAGTATAGTTTATAATACACCTCCTGGACCTGCAATGGTTCTTGTAGCAGCATCTTTATACTTTATTGCGGCATTGTTTTCCCCAGAGAAAGGTCTTGTGCTAAGAACGATTAGATCATATAGGCAAAGACAGAAAATAGAAAGGGAAGATATTCTTAGGCAAGCGATCAAACATTCGGCTCAAAATCCACTTACACTTTCAAAGCTTACTGATAGACTTGGTTTAAGTATTAAAAAGTTGAAAAAACATCTTAAATATCTTTCTGCTGAAGGAGTAGTCCTTGTCGATAAGGATATCTCTCTTACAGCTAAAGGAATGGGCCAAGCACAATCACTAGTGAGAGCACACAGGCTGTGGGAATCATACCAAGTACAAACTATGGGACTTTCAGAAGGTCAAATTCATGACGAGGCGGATAGATTAGAACACCACCTTACTGATGAATTACTCGACGAAGTAGACAAAAAGCTAGGATATCCAGAGACTGATCCACACGGCTCTCCAATCCCTAGAAAGTCGAAAAAGCTAAACATGTCACTGATATCTCAAACGCTGAACGTTCGGCTTAGGATTTTGAAAGAACAAGTAAATGAATCAGTAGAAAGTGATCTTTGGGAATTAGGTCTATTGCCTAATACATTCGTCACCATAAAGAAAATAACACGAGAAAAGGTTGTTATTCAGCAGGGTCAAAATTCAATAGAAATGGACCCAGATTTAGCTGGTCAAGTTGTAGTTTCGAAGAAGTGATTTAAAAATTTTAGAGTATAAACAATAATTAAAGAAATCGCGGTCAGTAAGATTCTTACTTTTCTTCTCGACTGGTTTCATCTAATCCATCAAATATCTGATTCAGTTTGTACATTTCATCAAGCGTATCATCCATGTATATAGCGATTTCTGGAATTCTACGTACATGTTTTCTGATACGGTATGCTAGAGATTTTTTAAGACTTCCTATTCCTTTGTTTAGCTTAAGTAATACATCTTCCTTATCTTCTGTATTGAATATACTTACATACAACTTAGCTTGTGATAAATCAGGTGCAACCAAAACTGATGTTACAGTAACAAAAGCATCTCCATAGATATAAGACCCATCACTTTGGAGTACTATTCCAAAATTCCTTCTTATCAATTCCGCTACTTGTTCTTGTCTTTTAGATGCCATAAACATTATTATTTATCTGGATTGACCAGTATTCTATCTTATTACTTAAAATTAAACACATTCAACCAATCGAAAGGTTCATAATTATCTCAATATGATTTTAAAATATAGAATCCCTAATAATTCTATTTATTCAATAATATCCAATTGCCATTGATTTCAAGGTACCTGCCATTTGGAAATACTTTTTTGAATGTCGTTTCAAAATATTTCTTTGTCTTCTTCTTATCCTTTTCGAAAAAGTATAATCTGTTGAATAACAATAATCCATTATCTGTCATTCGATTCGATAATGCACTAAGAAATTCTTCAGACTCAAACTCCTCTGGTATATAATCACTAACGAATACATCCATTGCCACAAAATCATATCTTCTTGTATCGATTTCAACAAAGTGTAAAGCATCTGTGCATATTGTAGACACTTCAGAGACTAGCTCATCAAGTACATATTTACTTGCCAGATAGATGATGTCATCATCTATCTCAACAGCCGTGTAGGAATAGTCTTGCTTGAAATATCGCTCTAACATATAAGGAATACTTCCTAATCCAAGTCCAAGCAAAAGGACAGAATCAATATCATATTTCCCAATATCAATTTTCTTAAAGGCCTCAAAGAAGTTATCATACCTATTGCCATAGGAATAAATTGCCTCAGGTGTTACAAGTTGATATTCTCCCTTAACTAGTAGCACATCCAACTCATCATTAAATATTGAGGATGTACTTTCTATGTGGACATCTACAAAATATGACTTAATCCGTTTCCAAAGTGGCTGTTTCATACTAATCTTATGATAATGTAAAACTACTGAATTACATTTAAACTTTGAATTCTAATATTTTTGAAACCAGTAGTTATAATAACTTGAAATACTGTTGCCATGTACCAAAATAATCCCTGATATATTTAATTGCTTTCATCGATAACAAATTAGGCAAAATTGAAAGCCGACTCTCAGGTGAATTTATCAAAAAGAGATTTACAAAAAACTATTTAACAGCCTTTTCCCAGATTCTGTATTTCGAAGTATTTAGAAAAACATGCTCTAAGATAACTCTATCTTCATCTGTCAATGACACATTTCTGCGAGCCATCACTTTCTCAGCAGTATCTATCGATTTCTCAAGCAAGTATGTCTTAAATCCAGAAGCTCCACCCCATGCAAACGATGGAATATAATTTCGAGGATAACCACTTCCGAATATATTGGCATTTACACCTACTACAGTCCCTGTGTTAAACATAGTGTTAATTCCTGTCTTAGAATGATCACCCATTATTAGCCCACAAAACTGTAGTCCTGTTTTTGCAAATTTCTGATCTTCATAGGACCATATTTTAATGTCGTCATAGTTATTCTTAAGGTTCGACGCATTTGAGTCAGCACCTATATTACACCATTCCCCAAGAACAGAATTACCTAAGAACCCTTCATGCCCTTTATTAGAGTAGCCTGTCAATATGCTGTTTTTTATCTCCCCACCTGCTTTACTGAAAGGTCCAATTGTGGTAGCGCCATAGATCTTTGCACCCATCTTCAATGTTGCGCCTTCGCACATAGCAAGACCGCCTCTTACTATACTACCTTCCATAATAGTAGCATTTTTACCCACATAAATTGGTCCTGTACTCGCATTGAGTATGGCACATTCTACAGAAGCACCGTCCTCCAAAAATATATTTTCAGGATTGATAACCTTGTTACTGTCACTTATTGGTTCTGACTTTCTATTTGTTGTCAAAAGCCTAAAATCGTTTCTTAGCTCCACATCATTATGAGTAAATAGATCATATGGTCTGGTTACTCTTCTAATAAGGTCAGTATCATTAGACACATCTATACCTTCTAGTTCAGTGATTCCTTTATCATCAATTAGACTATCAAATTGATCTCTTGTAAGTCTTGCTGCCAATAATTCGTCACCTTCCAATATAGCTTCATTAGTCCCCAACTGTTTAATCAGTTTGAGCAACTTAGGAGTAGGTAAAACCGTACTATTGATTATGATATTATCCTCTTCAATACGAATAGGAAATTTCTCGGATAAGAAATCTTGCGTAATAAAACTCCCTTCGGCTTCAAGGTGTTTTTCCCATTTCTCTCTGATTGTAAGTATACCTACCCTCAGTTCACAAATTGGTCTAGTAAACGTGAGTGGAAGCAAACCTTCCCAGTTGTCATCGTCGAAAAGTATGATATTAGTTTTCATGTCAATTGGAGGTGGGTGTTTAATGTTGCCACTTGTGGCGAAAAAATAAAATTATATGTAAAAAAAAAGCCCTCAGTTGAGGGCTTTTGATATTCTTAATTTTCTTTTGTTTCAACTTCATCTTCAGGCTCAGGTTTTGACGTAAGGTTGTCAAACTTGGCGAATCTTTTGTTGAATTTATCAATTCTACCCGCAGTATCTACGAACTTCATTTTACCCGTAAAAAACGGATGAGATGAAGAAGAAATTTCCAGCTTTATTAGTGGATAATCTTTACCATCTTCCCAAGCTACGGTTTCTTTTGATTCAGCACATGAGCTAGACATGAAAGAAATGTCGTTTGATATATCTTTGAAGATTACTTTTCTGTATTCTTTTGGGTGGATATCTTTTTGCATAACTAATTAATTTTCAGTTCTTTATTACGTTGTTGAAGCGCAATAAAAAGTATTAAATTGCTCTTCTCCTATTATTCGGAGTGCAAAGATACTATTTTTACTCCATTATACCAATAGTTATAGGCCCAAAATAGAGAAAAAATATCCATTTACCCGCCAATAATAAGTTGCTGGCAACTAAAATCAACTGGATATCAATTTTTCTATAAGAATATTCTAAAATACTTATAGTTTGGATCAATATAACTTCTTCTTATTTTAATTAAATTTATACTAAATCATACATTCTTCTAAGTAATAACAGTCTATGCAACTATCTTCATGAAATGAAAGCGCTACGCCTATTTTTGATTTTAGTTTTAACATCCTATAGTATTTATAGTGCAAATGCTGAGTATCAAATTACAGGAAGTGTAAATCTATCATCTGAATGGCAAAGACAGATATTCCTTTCTACGATTAATAAAATAGATGATTATTATAACTCGAACCCTTCAGATATTATACAAGTAGGCTCGATCAATGAAGATGGTAGTTTTATACTCAGTGGAGATAATCTTCCTCCAGATTCAAGATTTTACAGATTATATTTGATTAAAGAAGAAAATTCCGACTTCGATGCATGTATGTATACTAGCGGAGATGATCACAATTTCATACATATCATATTAAATAATGATACTCGCATACATTTGCAATCTGACAACAACCAACATTCACCATTTGCTAATTGTATAATCACAGGCAGCCAAGCTAACAGCAACCTCAGGTCCTTGAGTGAACTGATTTTACCAAGCTTCTACTTTCATCAATTCAAGTTTCCTTCAGAATTACAATTTTCAGAACAAAAAATAAACAGAGATTTATTTCATTTTGCAGATACATGTCAGACTACATTAGTTTCTCTAGCAGCTTTGATAAATACGGATATGGATCAATATTTTGAAGAAGAGTCTGATAGATATGAAGCATTTGCCGATCGGTTATCTAATAGCCTACCAAATCATGATTACACAGATAATTATTTCAGGAAACTCAAATATCATCAAGGAAGCAATGTCACAAATTCAAACTAACCTTGGTGGGTTACATTGTTATTTGGTATACTTTGTTTTGCTCTTCTAATTTCATTCATGAGGATAAGGTATTTATCTCAAAAAATAATAAAGAAGAATCAAGATTTAGCAAGTATCAACAAAAAACAACTGCCCAAATTAACGCAACAAGAAGAAAAAATACTGAAACTAATTGGAGACGGAAAATCAAACAAAGAAATTGCAATTGAATTATTTATTGAGTTAAGCACGGTAAAAACACACATCAATAAACTGTACACAAAACTTAAAATAAAAAACAGAAATGAAGCAAGGCAAAAAGTAAAAACCCTTGCATCCATAGAGGTCTAGTCCCTTTATCAACCCTAATATCCACTGATTACGCACCCACCAATTCTTGAATTCGATGCGAACTAACTTTAGTTTTGAATCGAAAATTTATTACTAATCAGAGTTTCAATAAACTCTAAAAATTCAAGAATTATGAAATTCAATTCATTTATTTTCTCCGTTTTATTTTTCATGGGCAGTGGGCTTTTCTATCAAAGTTGCATATCCGAAGCATCCGCTAATACTCAAATAAAAACTGTCGAAACTAAACAATGGACAACTTTGGAAAACGCAATAGTCCTATCCAAAAAGGACAATAAAAAGATACTGATAAATGTCTATACTGATTGGTGCAAGTGGTGCAAAGTTATGGATGATAAAACATTTAATAACGATGAAATTAAATCTTACTTAGAAAGCAATTATCATCTTGTAAAATTTAATGCTGAACAAAAGGAAGAAATCAAATTCAAAGGTAAATCACATACCTTTGATACTAGTGGCCGAAGAGGAATTCACACATTAGCCTCAGAACTTTTAGATGGTCAATTATCCTATCCTTCATTGGTAGTATTAGATGCTAATCTCAATAAGCTACAAACCATTCGAGGATATAAGACACCTGAACAATTATTAGAATTACTGAATTCAAAGTAGAAGAAGGTAAAAAAAACTGAGTGATAGTTTTTAAACTATTACTCAGTTTTAATACTTAAAAACACAATACCTATAAGCCGGATTCTGTACCCATCAAAGATAGGTCTCTATCATTTATCTATTCTGCCTACCCCTTTTGACATGCTTAGCATAAGTGTGAACGACACTTCCCGTCCTTAGACAGGTCAAAATATACGTGACATTGCAGCCCGCAAGGTTTATCCCTTCCCAATATTACTACTGAGAACCGTGAGCTCTTACCTCACATTTTCACCTTTTCCAAATTTTACAATAGCAAAATCTGGTAGTTATTTTCTGCGACACTTTCTATCTCCAATCCTAAAATCAGAGTCCACCCGTTAGATGGTGCGGTGCTCTACGCTGTCCGGACTTTCCTCTACTTTTACAAGTAGCGATAGAGCGGTATTGTAGTGTAAAGGTATTGTTTATTCTAATAGCAACATCAAATAAATAATAATTAGAGGAATTCCTCTTAAATTAAATCTTGAGTATACAACTTCTGATGGAATTCATTATTTATCATCTGGATTAGACTCATAACTCGAAATTATGTAAAATAGGCTTATGTCACGTTCAACAATTTGATAGAATAGATTAGAAAAAATGAACTGCAATAGTCAAGTAATTCAATTTCGCATGGTAGAAATAAACCATTATTATAAACAATTCTAAAAAGAACAATACATTGCATTTTTTTTTAATGTGTAAATAACTATTTTTGAGACACAAATAGTTTATTTTGATCAACAAAGACATTCTTAAGAAATCACAACATATCATATACTATATGATCAGTGTATTAATGGTTTCAATACTTTTAGGTGGAGTTCATTATTATCAGAAAGCAAGTGGGATGAAAAATAATTTCCTCCAATCCTACTTAGATGAAGAATATAAGACGATCACAAACGCTGTAAAAAGCATTCATCCCAAGGAGATTGATTTTCAATTACTTTCAAAATCCCCATATGATGTTCTAATTCAAGATAGAGACAGTACTATTTTTTGGAATAATTTTATTACTCCTCAAGAGCTTCGATATAAAAGTACCAATGATTATGCGATCGTCTTCAAAGACATAAATAATAAGCACAATATAACAGTTGGTTTAGATCTAAGGGAAAATGGAAAATTTTCAGATCACATCAATGAAAAACTTCATCTTTCATTTGATACTAATGGAAAAACACACCTTTCTGCCTCAATTTCGGATGTAAAGAAAAACACTTATGAGATTAGAACAACAAAAATCAAACAAACCTCTTTATTAAATCAATTCTCTTATCTGTTTTATTTTCTATTCATTATATTTTTTTTAAAATATATCTATCAAAAAATTTACGAGCAAAATAAAATTTCCTCATTAGGAGGTATTACTATTGGTGTACTCACATTTGCAATTGACTACTTCTTTATTTCAAGAATTTTTCTAGATACATACCTTGCAAGCATAAGTAGTTCAAATAATACAATTTGTCCAAATCTTCAGACATTTGTTATTGGCTTAGTTATAATCACATATTTTCTTACCATTCTAAAATCGTCAAACGCTTTAAATCCAATCAGTACCAAAGTAAAAAATGTTCTTTTCCCATTCTTGGTAACCAGTGCATTCATATATATCTGTTATGTAGCCAAAGAGTTGCTTTATTCAAGTCCATTAAGTGATTTGCACACTGAAACACTTCAATATACTGGCCAAGGAATAATATATCTTATCAGTTTCATTCTGGGCTTAGCAACCGTATTTTATGGTTCCGTTATCATATTCAAACAAATGCCAAATGATCAAAACCAATGGCAAAAATATCTTAGTTATCTGGCAGGAATAATCTTGACATATCCAATTGCACACTACTTAGAAATACAGATTCCAATTTGGACACTATATACATTTGTAATGTCTTACATCCTTATTTTAGAGCTGTATTTAGAAAATATTGAAAAGAATATAATCTATACAATTTGGTGGATTATTATTTTTTCTGGCTTTTTAGCTAGTATCACATTCTATTACAGGCTCAATGACAATATCAAAATACAGTCACAAATTATTTCACAACTTTATACATTTCCAACATCAAGCAGCAATGATAAAATCACTTCAATTGATGCTATATTAAAACAATCTGACATATTCCCACAACTGGCATCTTTACCCTACCCATCAGGCTTAGATAAAGATGATTTTGAGTCATTCGTGAAATCAATAATATCTAATGCAGGCTCAAATATAGAATCTTACGATATTACATTAGAAGTAATCGACCAACAAGGTATTACTCTGTTTAACAATCACTTCAGCAAAGCATATACCTTTCTACAAGCCATCACCAAAGCAGATAAGCAAACTGAACATATCTATTTTAACCCATTTGAAAATACTTACTATTTACAATACAAAATAGAAAACGAAAAATATAATGACTGTCTCTTATACACATCTGACGCTGCCGACGAAGAGGATAGTGTA
>CAJXUU010000205.1 GCA_913061325.1 uncultured Saprospirales bacterium
GAGATTTCTGCCTGTCTCGTGGGCTCGGAGATGTGTATAAGAGACAGCATCCACACAATCAATAAGACCAATCTCCATTTCTCCATATTCACACACTTGGCAACAAATTGGTCCATCAAACCCATAAGAGCCTTCGCAAAATGAATCACCTTGATCTACAACAACAAACTCATAAATAGTCTCACAATCTCCTTGAAGTGGGCCTACTGTATAAAAAGTCTCACCATAGCCAAAGAGCCCATATGATTGATCTTTGCCTCTCAATTCAAAACTATCGGAAACTCCGATTGCCTCAAAGGTTACATCTACGAAAAATTGACCATCTAAACATTCATGTGCTTCTGCGAATACTTCTGATATTAAACAATCTACCGTTGAACAAGATACTACGACTAAAGTCTCAGCGGAACAGTCTTTATTTCCAGATACATAAATACTCATATTATAGATACCATCTGCTAATGCAGACACTGAGAATTCACCTCCACCTGAAGGGCCATTGTATGGTCCATATTGCATATCTCCAAAGACTACAAAAAACTGATTATTGGGGGTTGTACTTGGATTATTATATTCAAAAGCAATGACTACTTCCATTGCATCATTACATGTGGCAGTTGCTTCAAATGTTGTGAACTCACAAAGAACGCCGCAACAAATAGGCTCATCAAAATTGAAAAAGTCACTACATAATTCTATTTCGCTATCTTGTATAATGACGACAGGTGCTGATTCACAATTCTGATTTATTGGTCCAACTGAATAGATGTTCGCTCCATATATATATGACCCATAATTGATGCCATCAACAATAACATCAAACGTGCTGCCCTCTATATCTTCAGTATCAAATTCAACATCAATATAATATTGACCATCTTCACAATCATAAGATTCGGCAAATACATTGAATATTTGGCAGTTTATATCGCAATCATCGACTATTCCAAGAAATGCAGAATTGAAACAGAAAAAATCTCCTAAATCAACTATTAAGATCTCTCTCTCATTTTCACTCCAAAATATTGGGCCAGCTGTAACTGGAAGATCCGCATAAGCAAAAATCCCTAAGAAGTTATTATCGCCACCATCAGAGTATCCCATTTGGAAACTATCAGATGTAGCAGCATATTCGAAATCGATAATGGCAAAGTAACTCGAGTCCATTTCATTGCATTCGATTATTTGTGCAGTAACGTTTGATGTGGCACATTCACAAGGATTAAGGAATGTTGAAGTAACACAACAATCAACATCAGACGCTGTGCAAATTGAGACTGTATTCACACCAACATCGTCAACAGAAATGTCCTCTAAAATAAATTGCATCCCGTCAAGTTCAATTTGCGAGATAACAACACCATTTATTGAGACATTTACTAAGGTGCCAACTGACATTGTATTTACTACAACTGTCAGAGAAAAAATATCATCTACACATTCTGAAGCGAAAACCTCTAGTATCTCTAGATTACATTCATTACCACAACAGATTGTACCATACTCCGTAAATACAGAACAAGTAGGATCTTGTATATCTCTAATAATAAATTCATACTCTGTATCACAGTTCGCTATGATCTCACTCAATGTAATCGGCAATGATGCATATTCGAAGTTGCCATAGTTCGTACCATTTCCCAATATTGCGAATCCTTGATTTCCCTCTCCTGTGAAATCAAAGTTAATCACAAGGTCTACCAGGCCACTGTCATTACATTCTGATTCTTCTATAATTAGATTAGAAAGATCGCACTGACTGTAGCTTATTGAAGGAAATATGAAGGATAAAATGAAGATTGCTAATATCTGAATAAGTCTTTGTAATATTTTCATCTGATGTGTTGATATTTAATTGTGAGGGAGTTATATATTTTGGGATTGAATATCTATGTAAATTTAATAATTTTTAGTACAGAAGACAAACTATAGACATAATACACAAAAAGAATGCTGCTATATTATATCTTTATGGCAGTTATTACTAAATATACAATTATGAGACATTCAATAACAGTATTGTTTTTTGCTTTATTCTTAACGACCAATCTAGTTGGGCAGATTTTTTGTCCTGCGGATATTACAGCTACGTGTCTTTCTTCCTTGACCATACAGGAATGTGGGAATGCTACAGTCGTTTCAGGCAACTATAATTCAAATCAAGTCAAATTTGTAGATGACAATCAATTAAATGCTTGTAACGAAGGAGATGTTTTCCGTAAGTTTTATATCGATGTAGATTATAGTAATTCATTTACAGAAGGTGAGCCTTATTGTACACAAACAATAACATTAACATATGATGAGCTCCCACTAAATGTTCAATTTCCTTCTGAGGTTATTTTAAACTGTTTAGATGAGTTGCCAAATCAAGGTCCTACTTGGTCTTCTCATCCGTGTGATCTAGTTGGATATACGTATGAAGATGAAATTTTTGAATTCGAAGCTGGTGCATGTCTGAAAATAGTGAGATCCTTTAGTGTGATAAATTGGTGTGAGTTTGATGGTGATACTGGTGCTGGTCTATATACAGGTATTCAGATAATTAAGATTATTGATAATGAGGCTCCAGAAATACAAAACTGTGAGGATCTTGTTTTTGATGCTGTCGAAAATTGTGAAGCAACCATCACACTTAATAATATTGCAAATGATGCTGGGGATTGTCCATCTGCACTATTACAATGGACATTGTCTGTTGATCTCTGGGCGGACGGAACAGAAGATTTCTATTATGGACCAAATGAACCCCTACCTTTTAAAATTGATAAAATTGAGAATGGAGAAGAATTGAGTATCACCTTACCGGAAAATGTTGGAATCGCAAGTCATAAGTTGGTTTGGAAAGTAATAGATGGATGTGGAAATGTACGTTCTTGTAATTCTCGTTTTGATGTAATAGATAATAAACCACCTACGCCTTATTGCAAGAATTTCTTAAGTGCAACTTTAAATGGTGAAGATGATGGACAATTGGTAATTCCAGTAGAACTATTTTACCATGGAGGTTATGATAACTGTTCTTCTGAGGATGAGATAAAAATTTCATTCAGTGAAAATGTAGATGATACAGAAAGAATAATAGAATGTGGAGAAATCGGTTTCCAGTTTTTTAGAATCTATTATACGGATGCTTCTGGCAATCAAGATTTTTGTGAAGTGTTTATGTTTGTATTAGATAATGGATCTTGCGCTGGGAAATTTGAACCAGAAGGTAGGGTAGTCACAAGATCAGGAATTCCACAAGAAAATGTATCTACTTATCTTATGGATGAAGAAGGGATGGTTACAGAATCTATTACTGCCCTTGAGGGGAATTATTCTTTTGGTGACCAAAGTATGATGGAGAATTATTATGCTGAAGCAAATAAAGAGGATGATCCAATGTCAGGTGTTGATATTTTAGATTATCAAATTATGCTAGATGGTGCTTTAGGAAAAAGCAATATGGATTATTATAGAAAAATTGCTGCGGACCTTAATGATGATGGACAATTTAATTTTGAAGACTTAGAGTTGTTTAGAGAAGTTTTATCTGGCACATCAGAGTTCTCTTCTGATAATGTGTGGAAGTTTGTTCCTATCAGTCAAGTGACAAATAATGACAATGCAATTTTTGATCCTTCATTCTCTATATTGGATTACCAAGAAGGTTTTAACTTTTGGGCAATAAAAAAAGGAGATCTTTCAGATACAGAATTTATTGAAGAGTCGAATGTAATGATTGAATCAGTTGATCTTTTATTTACATTAGAAAATGATAAAGTTGTAATTACTAATCCTGCATCTTTCAAGACTGGATTTTATTCCATAGATCTAAATGTAGAAAATGAAATGATTTCAGATAATCTGAGCTCAGGCAAAAAGCATGAAAACGAATCATCGTCTAGAATTTTAAATCTTAATAATGAGTTTATTACTTTTAACGAAAATGATATAAATCTATCTGTTCAATATAAGTCAGATCAAGATGCTTTACAAATTAAAGATGCACTTGTAGAAAACATCTCTTTCATCAATGAGACTCATAATGGAATTTCAAACATCAACTGGATTGTTGTAGATAACAGAAATGAAAAGTCAATAACTCAAAAAACAAGTAAATCAATAAATGTCTACCCAACAATTTTTGAAAATCAAATTATAATTGAGGCACAAGACATTCAAACGGTAACTTTGAAATCTTATAATGGCTTACCAGTGGATATAAGCATGAAATCAGAAGTTGGTGTGTCAACAATAAAAACGAGTGATTATTTACCAAGCGGAATATATTTTTTAACCATTACCCGTTCTTCTGGTAAAGAAGTTATCAAAGTCGTAAAATGACAAGAGAATGAAATGATACTTGTATTGCCTGTAGGGCAATAACATTGTTAGCATGGGGTTTCACCCCATGCACGTTAAAAAAAATGATTTTGTATCCTGTAGGGATACCACTAATTTTTATGGCTAGTTGCCTCTATCAATTGAATATAAGATAGATATATAGATGTACTAATTTAGATATGAAAGTTTACAAATAAAAGAGAGGAAGCTAATTAATTAGTTTCCTCTCTTTTGTTTTGTCATTATTGTATTTGTAATGTTCAATTTTTATTTTTTTTATAATTTATTTTCTTCTCTGCGGGTGTATCCAAAATAAAAGCATTTAAATATTTATATATGTAAGCAGGCGTAAAGTGCTTGAAACATCTAATGTATATGGCTTCGTGATTGTTATATAGCGCAAATAGTTTATATATATTATATTTTAATATGTAATTAGTCAAAAAAAGAGGGTAGTAGGTGCTGAATTATATGATTTTTTATATACTTTTGCTAGATATATTGCCCAAAATAAGGACCAATTGGTTCAGTTGGTTTCAGTTTGGTCGTATATTTGCATATTAGATTAGAATCCGATATTGTAATGTCATAGTAAATGTGATGTTTATACTTTAACCAACTTTTGAGAGAATTCAAGTACTCTCTTTGCTTGAGGTTATTTTATAAATTAATTGTTGTGGGATTATAAATTTAGGACTCTCTTTTCTAAGGATTGAATAGATAATACTATTTAATCTAAATAAAACGAATAAGAATTTAATTAAGGTGAATTTAGAAACCTTGCCTGTACTTAATAAGTAATTATAACCATGAAGAAAACTACCCAACTTACAACTAGCAACTTTTGCTATTCTTCTAAGATCATTTCAAACCCAATTTATCGTATGAACACGTTAATGAAATTTTTTATTGCAGGAATATTCCTTTGTTTGAATGTAGGTAATACCTATGGTCAGTATACAGAGACATTCCCTATCGCAGAAAAAGGAATCCTATTAGGACCATGTCCAGGTGGAACATCTATGTCTTGTGCTCTAACTGATTTTGGTGGAGTAGATTGGGACATTAACGGAAACTTTACAGGATTTGATGCAACTTTTGGGTCAGAAGATTATCTAAAGACTATAGCAGGTGTCTTAGAATTTGGTGGAGATATCGATGAAGAACTCTGTTACGAGTCTCCAGTTCTTGATATATCAGCAGCAGGTGGTACTGTAAGTCTTGCTGTAGATATTGTATGGGCTGGACATGATGCTGCGGATTACGTGGATGTTGAGTATAGTATTGATGGAGGCTCATGGATTCAAATACCAAATCAGTTTGGTGGTGGAACTCATACAATAGATTATACTACTTCAGGTAACAATGGTTCTTCAACAATTTCTATGGGTGGTCTTACAGGCTCCTCAACATTGAGTGTACGAGTTTGTGTAGATACTAATACATCAGCGGAAGGTACAACAATAGATAATGTTAGCGTACCTGAAGTAGGTGTGGTGATTATGTCATCAGTATCTTTTACTGCACTTGCTGATTTATGTATCGATGCAGGTATTCAATTAGGACTTGGAGGAGGATCACCAATAGGAGGAGTTTATTCTGGCCCAGGCGTTACCGATAATGGAGATGATACGTATGATTTTGACCCAGCAGCAGCTGGAGCTGGAGTTCATACATTGACTTATACAGAAAGTGGAAACTCTGCAACTGATGATGTTGAAGTTTTTGCTCTTCCAGTAGTTACATTTACAGCACCAGCTGATTTATGTATTGATGCAGGAGTTCAATTAGGACTTGGAGGTGGATTGCCAATAAATGGTGTATACAGTGGCCCAGGAGTAACAGATAATGGAGATGGAATATCATATGATTTTGACCCAGCAGCAGCTGGAGTAGGAACTCATACAATAACATATACTTTTACTGATGGGAATAACTGTACTAATTCTGCAACAGATGATGTTGTAGTATTTGCTTTGCCTTCATCTACGTCGTATGCGGTACTTGCAGATTTATGTATCGATGCAGGCATACAATCAGGTCTTGGAGGTGGCACCCCAATTGGAGGTGTTTATTCCGGAGCAGGAGTAACTGATGATGTCAATGGGATGACTTATTCTTTTGATCCTGCAGCATCAGGTGTGGGTACGCATACAATAACTTATACAGAAACCAATGCAAATGGATGTGCAGGATCAGCAATGGGTGATGTTGAAGTATTTAGCTTACCTACTGTAATTTTTAACATACCTGCTGCTCAAAATACTTTCTGTATTACTGACGGTACACAAGTTATAACTGGTGGTACACCAGGAGGAGGTGAATATATGGGACCAGGGGTAACAGATGATGGTAATGGAACAAGTTTTACTTTTGATCCTGCAGCCGCAGGTTTAGGATTACATATCTTAACATATACTTTTACGGATGGCAATGGTTGTGTAGGAAGCGATACTGATTTTATAGATGTTCTACCTTTACCTACTGTTACATTCACAGCACTTGCTGATTTATGTATTAATGCAGGTATACAAACTAGTCTTGCTGGTGGAACACCAGTAGGAGGAGTTTATTCTGGACCAGGAGTCACAGATGATAACAATGGAATGACATATAGCTTTGACCCAGCAGCAGCAGGAGTTGGACTACATACCTTGACTTATACATATACTGATGGCGATGGCTGTACAAATTCAGCTGATGATGATGTAGAAGTATTTGCATTACCAATAGTAACATTTGTAGCACCAACACCAGATGTTTGTGTTGATGATACTCCAGTAACTGGATTAGGAGGTGGAACACCAACAGGTGGTCTATACAGTGGTCTAGGAGTAACAGATGATGTCAATGGAATGACTTTTACTTTTGATCCTACTGCTTCTGCACCTGCAGGAGGAAATATACCAGTGACCTATACTTTTACGGATGCAAATGGATGTACTAACAGTGCTATGGTTGATATTTTTGTCGATCCGGTATGTTGCCCAATAGCGGCATTTGTAGCACCTGCAGATCTTTGTATAGATGCAGCTGTACTTACTGGAGAGGGCGGCGGCACACCAACAGGTGGCGTTTATAGTGGAGCAGGAGTAACAGATAACGGAGATGATACGTATGATTTTGATCCAGCAGCAGCTGGGGCAGGAGAACATACCTTAACATATACTTATGATGATGGAATGGGTTGTACCGGTTCAGCATCAGATGATATTGAAGTTTTCGCTTTGCCGGTTGTAACACTTATGTCACCAGGTGCAGTTTGTATAGCAGGTGGAGTAATGACCTTCATGGGTGGAACACCTACAGGAGGAGTATATAGTGGAGTAGGAGTTACCGATAATGGAGATGATACATATGATTTTGATCCGACGGTAAATGGATTAGGAACAGTAACTATTACATATACTTTTACAGATGCAAATGGTTGTACTGGATCAGCAACCGGTAATATAGAAGTTGTTATTCCTCAACCAGTAACTTTAACAATACCTCCCGCTTTGGATACTTTATGTATTGATGCAGGAATTCAAATGATAGCGAATGCAGGTTCACCTGCAGGAGGAGTATACTCTGGCCCAGGAGTAACAGATAATGGAAATGGGATGAGTTTTGATTTTGACCCAGCAGCAGCTGGAGCAGCACTGCACGACATTACGTACACCTTTACTGGTGGTGGTGGATGTTCAGGAACTTGGATGGACAAAATACATGTTTTTGATTTACCATTAGTAACATTTAGTATCCCTGCTGCGCAACAGTTTTTCTGTGTAGATGCAGCAGCTGAAGTAATTGTTGGAGGTGCACCTCTAGGAGGTGTATATAGCGGACCTGGTGTAGCTGATGATGGAAATGGAACTAGTTTCACTTTCGATCCTGCAACAGCAGGTATTGGTTTCCATATTATTACTTATACATTAACTGATGAAATAGGATGTTCAGACAGTGTTGATGATTTTATTTTTGTAAATGGCTTACCATCTGTAACATTTACAGCCCTTGCAGATCTATGTATTGATTCAGGAGTACAAGCTGGAGAAGGCGGCGCAACTCCTACAGGAGGAGTATATAGTGGAGCCGGAGTTACAGATAATATGGATAATACGTATGATTTTGATCCAGTAGCAGCTGGAGCAGGAGTACATACAATAACATATACAACCACAGATGCCAATGGATGTGTAGGAGTAGCAAGTGATGATGTTGAAGTCTTCCCATTACCAGTCGTAACATTTACAGCTCTTGCAGATCTTTGTATCGATGCAGGCGTACAAGCTGGCGAAGGTGGAGGTTCACCAACAGGTGGAGTTTACAGTGGAGCAGGAGTTACCGATATAGGAAATGGCATGACATATGACTTTTATCCAGATGAAGCAGGAGTTGGAGTACATACTTTGACATATACATATACAGATGCAAATGGATGTACAGGTTCCGCATCAGATGATGTAGAAGTATTCCCATTACCAGTAGTAACATTTACAGCACTAGCAAACTTGTGTATTGATGCTGGCGTACAAGCTGGAGAAGGAGGTGGAACACCAGCAGGTGGAACATATAGTGGAGCAGGAGTTACAGACAATATGAATGATACGTATGATTTTGACCCAGCCGCCGCTGGAGTTGGAGTACATACCTTGACATATACATATACAGATGGAAACGGATGTACAGCATCAGCGAGTGATGATGTAGAAGTCTTCCCATTACCAATAGTAACATTTACAGCCCTTGCAGATCTTTGTATCAATGCAGGCGTACAAGCTGGCGAAAGTGGAGGCTCACCAACAGGTGGGGTTTACAGTGGAGCAGGAGTTACAGATAATATGGATGATACGTATGACTTTGATCCAGCCGCCGCTGGAGTTGGAATACATACATTGACATATACATATACAGATGGAAACGGATGTACAGCATCAGCAAGTAATGATGTAGAAGTATTTGATTTACCATCTGTTACATTCACAGCATTAGACGATCTATGTATTGATGCAGGAGTCCAAACAGGACTTTCTAATGGAACACCAGCAGGTGGTGTATACAGTGGAACAGGAGTTGTAGATGATGGCGATGGAATGACATACTCATTTGATCCAGCAGTAGCTGGTATTGGAGTACATACTTTAACCTATACTTATACAGATGGAAATGGATGTATTGGTTCAGCATCAGATGATGTAGAAGTATTTTCATTACCAGTAGTAACATTTACAGCACCAGCTGATCTATGTATTGATGCTGGAGTTCAAACAGGACTTTCTAATGGAGTGCCAACAGGTGGCACATACTCTGGACCTGGCGTTACAGATAATGGAAATGGAATGGATTATGATTTTGACCCCGCAGCAGCCGGAGTTGGAGTACATACATTGACATATACATATACAGATACCAATGGATGTACAGGTTCAGCATCAGATGATGTTGAAGTATTTGCCTTACCAGTAGTAACATATGTAGCGCCAGCAGATCTTTGTGTAGATGCAGGTGTACAATCTGGCCTAGGAGGTGGAACACCAGCAGGCGGAGTATATAGTGGAGCAGGAGTTACCGATATAGGAGATGGGATGACCTATGATTTTGACCCAGCCGCCGCTGGAGTTGGAGTACATACCTTGACATATACCTTTACAGATGGGAATAACTGTACAGCTTCAGCAACAGATGATGTTGAAGTATTTGCCTTACCAGTAGTAACATATGTAGCACCAGCAGACCTTTGTGTAGATGCAGGTGTACAATCTGGCCTAGGAGGTGGAACACCAATAGGTGGAACATATAGTGGACCTGGTGTCACAGATAATGGAAATGGAATGGATTATGATTTCGACCCAGCAACAGCTGGAGTTGGAACACATACAATCACATATGATTATACAGATGGAAATGGCTGTATGAATTCAGCAAGTGATGATGTAGAAGTATTTGATTTACCAGCAGTAGATTTCACAGCCCTTGCAGATCTTTGTGTTGATGCAGGCGTACAAGCTGGACTAGGTGGAGGAACACTAACAGGTGGAACATACTCTGGACCTGGCGTTACAGATAATGGAAATGGAATGGATTATGATTTTG
>CAJXUU010000206.1 GCA_913061325.1 uncultured Saprospirales bacterium
GTTTTTTGCCTTGACTCGCTTTGAAGAATTCTAAATTATATTCCGACATTCCAAACCGTAAATGGTATTACTCATTATCAATTTCTATTAGAATTTTACGAATCCCTATTGTGTTTGATCGAAATAAATTTGAATCCGGTAGATACAGATATCAAGTAAGCTAAAATATCCAATTAATAAACACTACCTCAAACAAAAAAAGACCCAACATATGTTGCGTCTTTTTTTGCTATAATTTGAGCTTACCAAAGTAAACTAAATATATTTTTATCGAATTGAACGATTATGCAGATTTTGCTGATGGCATACCAGTATCGGCAAATTTCTTGCCTTCCCATCTTCCAAGCCATTCACAGTCTTTTCCAAGACTCTTGTAAGACAAGAATCTGTTAACTGCATCATTCTTATCCTTTCTTTTAATAGTGATACTATTGTGTCCACCATTACGGATGTTGAAGTAATAAATTCCCTGTCCGTAGTCAAATTTCTTTGCCATAAAATATTTGTTTAATTATTTAGGTCCGAATTTCTCGAGTCTATAGGCAGCGTCAAGTACTTCCTCTCTTCTTCTTACTGAAGGCTTGATGAAGTGCTTTCTTTTTCTTAATTGTTTTACGATACCCACATTTCTGTGCTTTCTTTTGTATCTCTTAAGTGCTCTGTCTATTGACTCTTCTTCTTTTACATTGATGATTATCATATGTCTAATTTAACTTTTAATATTTTCTAATTGTTAATGTTAGATAATACGCTAAAAATCAAGCGCATATATAACAACTGGCTTTTATCAAAATAAGTTTCTCAGATCGACAAAAAGCTAAATTTTAAGCTTTTTGACTCCTTTCCAAGAGCAGAACCCCGATAAAGCCTGCAAAAGTACATAAAATTGTTATAATAACAAACGGTTCACCCATCATATAATTTGATGGCGATACATTTATTTCTTGAATCACTTTGATACTCTCAAGATTAATCTGAGAATAATTAGCTAAATCAAGTACTTGTAGCCTCTCCCCAGTTTCCTTATTAAGTATTTCACTAACATTTCTCCATGGCCAAACTTTATTTAAAGCACCTATCAAAAAACCTGTTAGCAATGCAAAACTCAACTCTTTATAAGATTTAAATAGCCAACTAAGGATTCTTGAGAAACCAAGTAACCCTAATAAGCAGCCTGCCCCAAATATTGATAACAATACAAAGGCTCCTGGATCTTGAGTTTTTATAAAATCTTTAATGGATGGAATTACTATCGTGTACATTCCCATCAAAAGAAGAATAAAACTACCAGATATACCTGGCAACATAAGAGCGGAAATAGCCAACATTCCTGCCAAGAAGATATACAGTGGATGAGTAGATCCTGTAGCCGGCGAAAGTACAGTAATTCCATATGCCACAACGATTCCCAAAATAAAAGCTAAAATCTTCTGCCAATTCCAATCCTTAATCACCTTTCCTATTACAATAGCTGAAGCGATAATCAAACCAAAGAAAAAGCCCCACAAAGGTTCTGGATAATTATCTAGTAAATACGTCACACCAAATATTCCAATAAGTATCCCAACTAGCATACCACCTAAAAGATTTACTAAGAATGATCCGTTAATAGTTTCCCATAATCCTTTCAATCCACCATCCTTATATCCTTTATAGGCTTCAGGACCAAATGACTTGATTGTATTGATTAGTTCTTCATATATACCAGTGATAAATGCTATAGTACCACCAGAGACTCCTGGAATAACTTCAGCAATCCCCATTGCCATTCCCTTTAGAGCTAAGCTCAATTTATTATTCGACATCGTTTTTTTTTCTCTTTTCTACTTTATTAAGTACCGAAAGTATATTTGAAAACACAATTCTTTCTTTAGAATAAAAACTTTCAAGTGTCATCCATCTACATTCATCTATATCTTCTTCTACTTGTGGAGTAAGAGATTGATGTTTGGCACTCATAAGATACCAATGTGATAGTTTAATGCATCGAACTCCTTTTCGATTGATAAATGAATGATAGGTTTTCATAAGTTTCTTACCAACAATCTCTACTGCATCTATTCCAGTTTCTTCTATAACTTCACGAATTGCAGCCTCTTTTTTCTTTTCACCAGGTTCTATCTTACCTTTTGGCAGATCCCAATGTCCTCTGCGATGAATCATAAGAATTTGATCTCGTTCATTTACAACTACCCCTCCAGCGGCCTCTACTACTTTGAAAATCCTAATAAAGTCCATCTTCATTTTCTTATAATCCATTGAGTGAATTATAATTGATTCCTGCCTAGTTGTTTTCTCGCACATGTCTATAAAATTAAGGAGGTGATTTACTCTACCTGTATACCTTACAACCATGTTATTTTCGTCCCTAATAAAGGAATCCTTTATTTCTGACGAAGGAAGTAAAACAATCTTCGTCTCATTTATATAGATTTCGTACATTTGCCGACCCATTAATAAAATTGGTAAAATTGAAAGAATTAGATAAAAGCATTGCTGAAAAACTGTTGCAAATAAACGCAATAAAACTTAACCCACAAAACCCATTTACTTGGGCATCTGGTATCAAATCTCCTATCTATTGTGACAACCGAGTCACTCTGTCTTATCCTTCTATACGAAAAGAGATAAAGGAAGGGTTTGCAAGCATAGCCGAAAACTTTGGAGATTTTGATCATGTGTCGGGTGTAGCTACTGCAGGAATAGCACATGCAGCTTTATTAGCTGATTATTTAGACCTACCATTTTCTTATGTAAGATCAAGTGCAAAAAAGCATGGTCGACAGAATAAAATAGAAGGTCACATTCCTGAAGGAAGCAAAATTCTTGTAATAGAAGATCTGATATCAACTGGCGGAAGTAGTATTGATGCTGTGAATGATCTTAGGGATGCAGGATTTGAAGTTGTGGGAGTTCTTGCTATATTCACTTACGAATTCCAAGTAGCTAAAGATAATTTTGAAAATGCTAAGTGCAAATTTGCAACACTTAGTAATTATACAGCTTTATTAGCTGAAGCACAAAACGAAAAATATATCACCGAATCTGATGCTAAAGTCCTAAGCCAGTGGAGTAGTAATCCAAAAGAATGGTACGATTCTAACTTTAAATAGACCAACATCACGTACATACAACGACGAACAAAATAAAACAAAAAATACGAATGTCAATCATAACAAAGAAATCTGAAAACTTCCTAAAAAAATATCTAAGCAATGCATCCCCAACTGGATTTGAATCCGAAGGGCAAAAAATGTGGTTAGAATATATTAAGCCCTTTGTAGATGAGAGCCATCTTGATAATTATGGAACTGCATATGCTGTGATAAATCCAGGAAAGGACTACAGAGTAGTTATTGAAGGACATGCCGATGAGATTGCATGGTATGTAAATCACATATCTGACAAAGGATTTATTCATGTAATAAGAAATGGAGGAACTGATCATCATATTGCACCGGGTAAAAGAGTGAACATTCACACTAAAACGGGAACCGTGAGGGGTGTTTTTGGATGGCCAGCTATACACACAAGAAAAGGTAAAGCCGCTTCAGATCTTAATCCAAAAGTTGACAATATATTTATTGATATAGGAGCAAAGGATAAAAAGGAAGTACTAGAGATGGGTGTGTACGTAGGTTGTGTAATCACTTACGACGATGAAATGGAGATATTGAACAACAAGTTTTATGTCGGCAGAGCTTTAGATAACAGAGCTGGTGGATTCTGCATTGCAGAGGTAGCTAGAATGCTAAAAGAAAACAAAGATGATCTTCCATTTTCTCTATACATTGTAAATGCTGTACAAGAAGAGATAGGACTTAGAGGAGCTCAAATGATAGCAGATACGATCAAGCCTCATGTAGCTATCATAACCGATGTCTGTCATGATACAAATACTCCATTGGTAAAACCTCTCATACAAGGTGATATAAAAGCTGGAGAAGGACCGACGTTGACCTATGCACCTGCTGTCCACAACAAGTTGCTCGATCAAATTATTGATGTTGCTGAGCAAAATGAGATCCCATTCCAAAGATCAGCAAGTAGTAGATCAACAGGGACTGATACTGATGCCTTTGCATATTCTAACGGAGGAGTGCCATCTGCATTAATATCGCTTCCATTAAGATACATGCACACAACTGTAGAGATGGCTCACAAAGATGATATCGAAAATGTAATAAAACTGATCTACCACACACTTCTTAGCATAGAAGGAGGTCAAGATTGGAAATACTTTGATGTGAAATAAAACTCATAAAAAAGAAACAAAAAAGCCAAATTTTAATTAACTGAAATTTGGCTTTTTTTATTTGTCCAATTGGAAGTGATTTAATGATTAAACCCTATGGTCTCTTTGTTAAATGCTTTATCATCTAATAGCATATTCAACTTCAAGACATCTTCATATGTAATGAGCATTTCCGATTGTTTTGAACTCTTAGTTGTGCGCTTTGCAAATCTCAGGTTTTGGTGTTTTATCAATTCTTGCACTATTTTTCTTACGGTACGAGCATTGCCAAAGTACTTATCTCTGTATACATATAACTCAGCTAAGACTTCACTCAATTTAGTTACTGCCTTGGGTGATAATCGCATATAATGATCTTTCACCATTTTGATAGCAATATCTTTCAATTGCTCTGATGTATAATCTTCAAATTGAAACGTCTTGTCAAATCTTGACTGGAGTCCTGGATTTGCTTTTAGAAATTTCTCCATATTTCCAGGGTAGCCAGCAGCAAATACAAAGAACTCGCCACGGTTATCCTCCATTCGTTTCAAAATCGTCTGGATTGCTTCATTTCCGTAATCTCCTTGCAATCCATTAAAATTACTCAATGCATAAGCCTCATCTATGAAGAGTACTCCACCCATTGCTTCATCTATTCTTTCTGTAGTTTTTATAGCTGTCTGCCCTATATAACCTGCAATTAGACCTTGCCTATCCGTCTCCACCATTTGACCACGTTCCAGAACGCCTAATGCCTTATAAATAGTAGTCAGAATACGAGCAACCGTCGTCTTTCCTGTTCCTGGATTACCAACGAAAACCGTGTGATAAGAATAATTATTTAGCACAGACCGCCCAGCTTGCCTATGGAATTTTACGATATTAACTAATTCTTCTATTTGCTCTTTTATATTTTCAATTCCAATAAGTGAGTTTAATTCGTCCATTGCTATATCTAACAGCTTTTGGTCCACAGGAATATCTGGCTTAAACTTACTTTTAACGATAGACAATCGTTTCATATCGCTATCTGTGATTGTCATCAGGTCCTTTGATGATAATTTCGAAGGATTCTTTCGCTTCATTATTCTTAGACCAAGACTAATCTTAGATTTATCAATAAGATCATGGACATATCGAGCATTACCAAAAGAAATATCTCGTTTTCTAAATTCTTTTGTGATAATATCTTCTAGAATATCTTGTGCTTTTGGTGCAAAAATTACTTCCTTATTTTTGGCCGCTAATTCCGATATTTCTATCAACTCCTGTGGCAGATAATCAGAAAACTCAAAATAATGCTTAAATCTTGACCTTAATCCTGGGTTAGAACCAATGAAGTTTTTCATTTCTTTTGGATAACCTGCAACTATGACCGCAAAATCATTGGCAGGATTACTCATTTCTTTAACGAGTATCTCGATAACTTCTCTACCAAAATCCTTACTATCATCTTGGCTTCTTGCCAGTGAATATGCTTCATCGATAAATAAGACTCCGCCTTTTGCTTTCTTTATAACTTCTTTCACCTTTGGAGCGGTCTGACCTATATATTCCCCAACTAGATCTACCCTATCCACCTCATGCACGTGCCCTTTTGACAGTAATCCCATCTTATGATAGAGCTTTCCCATCATCTGAGCTACAGTGGTTTTACCTGTACCTGGATTTCCCGTAAATACTGAATGAATATTAATTTTATCCTTTTCTTCAAACCCCTTTTCTCTTCTAAGGTTTAAGAATTTAATGTACTGGGCGTGTTCTTTTACTTTTTGTTTTATATCGTGAAGTCCTACAAGATCATCTAACCGTGCAAGAACATCTTCGAACGTTTCTTCGTTTTCGGTTTCTTCTTTCTCGATTCTATTTTCGTCATCGTATGGTAGAAATACTGCTGGGCTTCCTTCTTCAAATTCATCACCAACTTCAAAATTAATGGAAGCAACCAAATGATCCATAAAAACAACCTCAACAGTATAGTTACCTACGCGCCAGGATGCAGGAGTATTACTCCCCCAGCCTGCATTCGTTGCAATGTTGTCTGTTCCTTTTTTTACGCTTATGAGTCTTGTTATCTGTCCTTTTAATTCTCTGGCTTCGTTGTAGTATTTTATGAATAACTCACAGTGCCAATTGACTTCTTTCTTTAGGTTAGTTAAAAGTAACTCTGTATGTATGTATCTCGTATTCTCAGCAGAGAAATTTCTATAGTACTTCTTATCATCTACATTTACATCATCAAATTGACCTTCATAAAGTTGGAGAGATTTTATACCAAAACAAGCGTTACCTAAACTCTCAAAATCTGTATTGATATCCTCTACATAAAAGTACTTTGTAGCAATAAGTGTTTCCTCGACATAAACTTCCCAAAAGTAAGTACCAGGCTTCCAAAATGCCCCATCCTTTTTATTACCCCAGCCTTCTCTAATGTAGACTATGTTATCGTACTTGCTTATTTTCTTCTTAAAGTTTAGAGTACAGACTTCCTTTTTCTTTCCTTTCATACTGTAGCACCGGAACTGCATATCAGCCTCCCATACCTTGACATCAAAATACTTATTATAAAAAGTCAATTCCGCATACACATAAGAAGTTTTGGATCGATCAAAAACTTGACGATACTTCTTCATGTTATTTGCCAGCCACTCCGTAGAAGAGTAAACCTTCAATTCTTTGAATTTATACTTTTTAAAATCTAAATCTGAATTCAACTCTGCCATATATCTTCTTTTGTCAGTTTAGAATAACGAGAGTGAATCATTATTCGTCTACTATATTAGAAGTAATAATTCTTAAAGTGAAAATAATTGGCAGTTTATTTAATGAAATGTTGGATTTATTGCGTGCGGAGACTTTGCTACATGTGTTCAACCCTTTCGCTCCTGTTTACTCGTGTTCAACCCTTTCTCCTGTCTTTCCCTTGATAAGGGAAAGATGTTGCGCTAGTAGTTTTGAGATCTATAGTGGTAGTATCTTAATCCTGCCTGAGCTACTTAACAGTTCCTTTTCCCTTTGATGGGGAGGGGTTACATCTAGCTAAAACAAGAAAGCCCTCACTTCATAGCAAGGGCTTCTTAATTATTTTTTACTGACTAAGGATTAAACTAATCCCATTTCATTGAATTTATCCATCACGTCTTTTACAGCAACTGCAGAACCTTTCAACAATGCCATTTCGTCATCATTCAATTGTAGCTCGATTGTCTTTGTAATCCCTGTTTTACCAAGTTTTACTGGAACACCAAGGTACATCTCATTGATACCATACTGACCTGTCAACCATGCACAAACTGGAAATATTCTTCCTTCGTCTTTCACGATAGACTCAACCATCTGTGCAGCAGCAGCACCAGGTGCATACCAAGCTGAGGTACCCATAAGGCCAACTAACTCCCCACCACCTTTCTTAGTTCTTTGTACGATTGCATCTAATTCTTCTTCTCCGATCATCTCTGTTACTGGGATGCCAGCTACAGTAGTATATCTTGGCAGAGGCACCATCGTATCACCATGTCCTCCCATCAATACCGCTTGAATATCTTTTGGAGACACATCCAATGCAGTAGCTAAAAATGCTCTATATCTTGCAGTATCCAAAATACCAGCCATACCGAACACCTTATTAGAATCACCACCTGCAGCTTTGAATGCAGCATACGTCATTACATCTAATGGGTTAGATACGATAATGATGATAGGATCTTTTGAGTGTTCTTTGATAGAATTCACTACAGACACAACGATCTTTGCATTTGTCGTAATCAAATCATCTCTACTCATACCTGGCTTACGTGGAATACCTGCAGTGATTACAACGATATCACTATCTGCTGTATCAGCATAATCTGCCGTACCTGTCAATTTAGTACTGTAATAATCGATAGGCGCTTGTTGCCAGCTATCCAAAGCTTTCCCCTTAGCAAAATCTCCTTTGATATCGAGAATTACAACTTCTTTTACAATGTCTTTATGTGCTAATACATTCGCTACTGTAGCGCCTACATTACCTGCCCCGACAACTGTTACTTTACTCATTCTGTTATTATTTATTTTGGAGCATCTCTACCTATTTCGAAGGCTCCTTGTTAACGATTTATTTCTTAATGTAAAGGTAGTCATAAGTTTATAACTGTTTATTATGTAATATGTTTTTTTGTTAAAGTAATAAGATTTTAGATTTGAATTTCTAGATACCAAAATGTATTAAAAAAGAGATACGATTGAATCCTGTGATTTCTTTGTTTTTATTCAAAGGAACAATTAATTGTTTGGGCAATATTCTCGAATTCTACTGTTATCTAAATCCATATAAATCAAAATTTCACTACATTTACGCCACAACTATTGAAAATGAGCAAGGCCAACTTGAAAAACATAAAGCATATAGCGATTGCTGGTAATATTGGTGCAGGAAAAACAACCCTTTCTGAAATGCTATCCGATCACTATGATTGGACTGTAATGTATGAAGACACCAACACCAACCCTTATCTATCTGACTTTTACAATGATATGAAGCGTTGGTCATTTAATCTTCAGATCTATTTTCTCAATAGTAGATATCAACAGATACTAGAAATACGTGCTGGAGACAAGACCGTAATTCAGGATAGAACTATATTCGAAGATGCATATATCTTTGCTCCCAACTTACATGATATGGGATTGATGGCTGAGCGAGATTTCAATAATTATTTTGATCTTTTCAAATTGATGTCAACTCAAGTGGGTGCACCGGATTTATTGATCTATCTACAATCTAGTATACCTACCCTAGTCGATCACATCCAAAAAAGAGGAAGAGAATACGAAGGCAGCATGAGCCTCGACTACCTCAAAAGGCTAAACGAAAAGTACGAAAAGTGGGTCAGCAATTACACCGAAGGAAAACTTCTAATTATCAATGTAGATAACTTAGATTTCAAGGCAAACCAAGAGGACTTCGGACTCATCGTCGAGAAAGTAGATAAAGAACTTTATGGCCTATTCTAAGGTTTGTTTTTTATAAAAAGAAAATCTATGTCTGATTATATTCCAATTGATTGTAACTTCTATGATGAGCTTGTCTTACTATCGATGAGGAAAACGCGTGTTGTCTTTGTTCCCAATAAATTTGAAGTGCCTGAGGATGATTATATAATTGATCTGATTACTGAGCCAAGTAAAGAAGAATTTATGGTAATGAAGTCAGGCATCAGAATCCGATTGGATGAGATAACTACAGCTTCGGATAATATTATTTTCTTGAAGGCAGGTGAAGACTTTTTTGGGGATGAGGAGGAGTGACACTCATATAATCTACTTCGATCCAGAAAAAAGTATCCTAAGTAATTGCACCACCACTAAAATACCACCAATAGAAGGAATCGCATACTTTCTAGTGTATTTACTGTTTGTATACAAGCCTAATTCCAATACTTTTCGTTTGTCATACTGTTCTGAGTTAAGTTCTTTGTACCTCAAATAGAATCCGAATTTATTCACTAAGTCTAGATGATTGAATCTTGAGCTTGAAAGGTGAAACTTTTATAAGGCAGAATAGTACTAGCATTGAATAGAATGTTCTATGAGCAACAATAAGTAACACCTAATAACCGTTTACATTTGCATAGCAAAACCCAATTGTACTGCGGAATGATACATTATTAGTTGTGCAAAATAAATTTATAAAAATGAGTGTATTTAAACAGTACAGACGTAAAAGTATAAGTGAAATGCGTCCTTACATTGTAGGAGAAATCTTAGATAGTAAAGTATCTATTAGCGAAGCTGATCTAAAAGCAGGATGCCCAAAATCAGGAGATATGATTGCTAGAAACCCCAAAAAACACGATGACCAATGGCTAGTAGAAAAATCCTACTTTGAGGATAACCTAGAGCCAATAGAATAGTATCTTTCCAATAATCTGTCAAAGTGTTTTATTATTTATATACTTTGTAAAACGGTTAAAACCTGTCCCGTTTTCATGGCATATAGAGGATAGTGAAAGATTTACATCTAAGGAAAAACAGCTCTAGATTTCTGTTATTATTGCCTAAATTCTTCTGCCGCTTCAGATCCAAAGCCCATTTAATGGTCTCAATTTAGGTTTAAATCCTCGCACTTTAGTGCGACAAATTCCATTTCAATTATCTTTGCACAAAAAAGATGAAAG
>CAJXUU010000207.1 GCA_913061325.1 uncultured Saprospirales bacterium
AAGGCAAAAAACGTAGGCAATGCAGCGCATAGGCGAGGCTTTTTAACGCAGAAGAAGGGGAAAAGATCATGCAGAAGAATGTAACTTTATTATTGTATCATTCCTTATTGAGAATTAGTAAATTTTTATTCGTAAGAAATTACTATTTTGAGCAATACAAATTAGACAATAACCTTATGAAATTCAGTCTTACCGTTTCGTTGCTCTTTCTTTTTTATGTGGCAAATGCGCAGTTACCAAGTACTGATCTATATATGTTGACCATGCTCAACAATGGCGAGAAACTATCAATCAAAGATCCTGTCTACATAAGTGGATTCAATCCTGATGGATATAACAATCAACCTTCATTTATCACCCCAAGTGAGCTATATGTCACGACTGACATGTACGATAAAAATTTCACGGATATTGTAAAGTTAGACCTTCAAAATGAAGAATATTATAGGGTGACAGCAACCGATAGTATTTCTGAATATAGCCCTACTCCAAAGGCCATCCGATCCTACTTTAGTGCTGTAAGAGTAGAAAAAGATGGAAAAACACAATCTCTTTGGCTCTATCCAGAAAATCACCAAACTTATGGCAAAAGAGTGCTTAAGGATATAGGCAATGTAGGATATCACTGTTGGTTATCAGAAGTGGAGGTGGCGTTATTCTTAGTGGATGATCCAATGCAGTTGGCTATTGGTAATATTAAAGAGGATATAACTCAAATAGTACTTGAAAATATTGGGAGATGTTTTCGACAAAATTCTGATGGCAATCTAGTATTCATTCATAAGATCACTCCTGACTTATCATACATAAAATCATATGATCCTGAATTCAACAATGTTATTAGTATTGCAGAAGCATTGGCAGGAAGCGAAGATTTCGAATTACTAAATGATGGTACATTTATAATGGGGAATGGCAGCAAACTATACCAGCTAAATCCAGAAAAAGATGAAACCTGGCAAGAAATTATAGATCTAGCCGAATTTGAAATAATGAATATCACAAGACTGGCAACCTCTAGAAATAGATTGGTGCTCGTAAACAATCCAAAATAATATGCGATTCCTTATATTTTTTAGTTTACTCATCACTTTTGCATCTTGCAAAACTAAAACTATCATCTCTGAAGTTGATACTTACAGAGCTGAAATCGAACATCATAGAGCAGAATACAAACAAGATTTCATTAAAGATGAAAGGTCTCCATTAAGAGAGCCTGATTTTGAGTTCATGAATTTCTATCCTGCAGACATTAACTATAAGTGTGACTGTTCTTTTGAATATACTCGTGATGCTAAGCCTTTCGAAATGAGCACGGTCAGTGGAAAGACTAAAATATTCACTAAGTATGGTGTTGCTTCTTGTAACTTAGACAAGATTCCATTTGAAGTGAACATCTATAGTAGTAAGCAAACACAGGCTATTCCAGGTTACAGAGATTATCTATTTATCCCATACAAAGATCTTACGAGTGGAGAGTCAACATACGGAGGTGGCAGATACATCGACATGAGAATGGGAGATATCAGAAATGGTAGAGTTTCGATAGATTTTAATAAGTGCTATAATCCATGGTGCATGTATAGTGACGGATACAATTGTCCTATTCCACCGATTGAAAACCATTTTGGAGTAGAGATTAAAGCTGGGGAAATGGTGTGGACTGGAGAGAAGAAAAAAGGTTAAGTTATTTTCATAAATTATGACCTCATCTTTGCCTTCTTAGCTATAATTTTAGATTTGAGTTAAATAAATTTTCTAGTTCATTGATTCCTACCTATCGCTCGCCGCGATTGGCGTTCATATTTTGGCTTAGCCCAAAATACGAATCACAAAAACCCAAGACTTTAATAGCTTCTTAACGCCTTTTGAAACTCAAATTGGCTAAGTTCTAAAAACTCACTTCGTGCGTTTGTCGCACAAACCACACTACACTCAAACAGTCGCCGAACTGTGTAACGAATGAAAAATTCGTGGGCCGTTTAGAACTTTTAACGCCAATTGGAATTCCAAAAACCTAAATCCATTAAGGTCAATTTATCCGTCGATTTTGCTTTTCTGACCAAAAAACTGCTGCGTAATTACTCATAAACACAATACTGATCTTTCACTCCTTCAAATGCTTTGAGTAACTGATTGAATATATCTTTTTCGACAGTTATGCTCCTTCCATCAATTTCAACGATTGGAGTTAATTCTCCCATTGTGCCTGTGCAGAAGACGCCGTCAGCATTGTATAATTCTGTAAGAGAAAGATTCTTTTCATAACATCTAACTCCGATATCGCCCGCTAACTCCATAACCAACCCTCTAGTAATTCCATGTAAACATGCATCTGCAAATGGAGTATATAGTATTCCTTTGCTCACCATGAATATATTAGTACCATTGAGTTCGCTGGCAAATCCATAGGCGTCCAACATCAGAGCTGCATCTTTTCCAGCTACATTTGATTGTATTTTCGCTAAGATATTATTGATCAGATTAGTATGATGTATTTTAGAATCTACATGCATAGGAGAGTTCCTTCTTATGGAAGATGTAAATACAGTGATGCCATGATCGTTATCGTAAACAGGTGGCTTGTATTCCGGTAATACGATAAGGCAAGACCCCATACTATTTAGCCTTGGATCCATGCCAGAAGTGATCTTCTCACCACGGGTAAGCGTGAGTCGAATATGTACATCATTGGTCATATCGTTTGCCTTCAACGTTTCGAAAATTTTGGCTTTAATCCAATCATTTTCTGGCACATCAGTAAAGGCCATCGCTTTGGCACTGTGTTGAAGTCTTTCTAAGTGTCTATCTAAACAAAATATACCTCCATTGTATACACGAAGACCTTCCCATACAGCATCTCCTCCCTGCACTACACTGTCAAAAACAGATACTTTTGCTTCATCTCTGTGATACAATCCATCCTTTACATAGACCATTAAATCTTTGTTTCTTTCGTCAAATTTCTGTAGCATACTTACGCTTTTATTGCTTTTTCAAATAGTTGATTGTAATATGGAAGTATTTCTTCATAAACAGGGATTAATCTATCTTCTAAGATAACATCTTCTGTTTTTGATGTCTGTATAAATCCTGTAGTCTTATGAACGCTATGATACCAATATTTGGCCCAAGTCCCATCTTCTTTTCTAGCTCCTGCTTTCCAATTTAACATTGCTTTATCAAATGGAATAGAAAGCTGATTACATACTTCTCGAAGTACTTTTTCTGGATTCAAAAGTAATTGTCCACTGTCAATGACAACAGGTTCAAATCTTCCTTTGGCTTTGATTTCATTATAAATTTCGGCTTCTCGTCGAAGTCCTACATCATTTGCTACTGGGTTGGGTATCACTTTCGCAAATGAGGTAATCAATCTCTTTGGGTCTCGGATTAAAAATACATTGCGGCAGTTCAAACTATAGCTGTAATCATATCCATCCATGTGATGTGCCATATTCTTTGCAAAAAGGTACTCATCTGGTCTATCGGCTAATAAAACATCCTGGATTACTTCATCTGGGAAACTTGACATGGTGGATAAAATATCATTTGCACCTGGATGATCTACATCAAAATTTGATAGATAATATGCATAGAAAGGCTCGTCAACTATTGCAGTATCCGCTCTATTCCCAAATGAATACATCATCGCGGTGGAGATGTTTCTTGGGCCTGATATGAGTTGGATAAGTTGGGTCATTTATTAAATTATTACTAATTCTCATCAAAATAAATGAAAATAGACTAAGCATCTGCTTTCTATTACATTTATTTCTAAAATACAAAACATGCCAAAGACCATATTGTAAGGAAGGCAGCTAATATATTTGGATCTGTCAGAATATTAAATCTCATGTATTGATGTTCGTGATAAAGTGCAGCATTCTTTTGTGCATAGATTATTCTTAAAATATAGTTCCTTTAGAAAATATTGATGAATAATAATTTCCTATTTAGAAAGCATGGATTACATCATTTATGTGCTTTCTAATGTATATCTATTTTCAACTTAATGCTTCCGCTCGCCGCTCGGGCTTTCATTTTTGGCTTGGCCCAAAAACGAAACAAAAAACCCAAGGCTTTACTCAGTTCTTAACGCGTTTTGAATATCATTTTCAGAATCTCAAAAAACTCGACTTCGAGCGTTTGTTATACAAGCCACTCTTGCCTCAAACACTTTTGAGATTTCATCTGAAAATAACATCCAAAACACTAAACTGACTAATGCCGATTAAACAATTTATCATTCAAAACTTCAACATCTTATTACTAACATTATAGATACAAGATCGCACAACACGAATGAAATATTAGATCTTCAATGCTTCTACAATAGCCACTAAAGCCAACGGCTCCATCACACTATACCCAAGCACTGTAGGATGCACTTCATCTTCTGCGTACTTCTTTGGTAGACCATTACGCTCGTCTGCCATCTCAGCAAAGTAGTCTAAAAAGTAGTAGCCTTTTGATTTTGAATATGATTCTATCATTTTATTCAAAGCTGGAATCTTAATATTAGGCTCTAGTCCAGGACGCCATGGATAATCATAGGCTGGAAGTACCGAACTAAGAATCACTTTAATCCCATTTGCATCAGCGAGTTCTGCCATCGATTTTATATTGTCTAATATCTCATCTAGCGTCACAGGGCCAGTATTTTCAGCAATATCATTGGTGCCAGCTAGAATAACAACGGCATCTGGATTTAAATTTAATACATCTTGACGCATTCGAATGAGCATCTGTGGAGTCGTTTGTCCACTAATTCCTCGTCCAACAAAAGGATTCTTGTTAAAAAAGTCGGGTCTCATATTGACCCATCCTTCAGTTATGCTATTGCCCATAAAGACAATTCTCTTTTCTCCCTTCTGGAGTTCAGGCAATGCTTCATTAGCAGCTTTGTACTTTCCTAAATTAGCCCAATCCTGGGAAGACATATCAGTGGATAACATTGCAAATAGTATTAAGGTTAAAAATTTCATAGTTGTTTCGAATTTTACAAAACTTATATAAAGGGTAATTCTACATTACGTTTACGCTTTGATTTTGCTTCTAAAAAAGTACCAAAATACAAATGATACTGCAACTCCAAAAATAAATGGCAACATCCATATCATTTCCCAATTGTGTGTTCCATCAGAATTAGTATAAGCATTCACTGTTTCTCCAGCAATTGCGGTTCCAATAAGAGCCATGAGTCCCATTGTTAATAAAGAAAAGAAACCTTGCGCGGTACTCCTCAAATGATTGGGGACTATCGTATCTAGATAAATCTGTGCCGACAACATAGAAAAGATGTAGGCAATCCCATGTACAGCAATCCCAATGATCAGAAGCCACTCCATATTATATTGATAGCCCAAAATAAATAAGCCATACCTAGCGCCCCAAACAAACATCCCTAAAAAGATAATGGTTTTGAACCTCCAAATTTTAAAAAACCAAGGTAAAGCCAACAACAATACTATCTCTACCATTTGCCCTATGGTCATTTTTGCCGCTGCATTTTCTACTCCTATTTCATTCAAAAATGGATTGACAAAACTGTAATAATATGACAACGGAATACATATCAACCCTATGCAAATAACAAGAATAGAAAATGCCCTTTCTTTAAACAATTCACGAATTTCAGGACCAATTATACTATCCAGAAAATTTGTCTTTGGTCTTGGAGTAGGTGGTGTACTCGGCAAGGTGAGACAATATGCAGCTTGAAAAACAGAACAAGAAGCCGCAATCACAAACGGAGTAACTTGATTTTCTATATTGAGATAACTGACCATTAGTCCGGCTACAATCCATGATATAGTACCCCATACTCTTACTTTAGGATAGTCCTTTTTTGTATCTTCAATATGATGAAAGCATAAGGAATTTGACAATGCAAACGTAGGTAAATAACAAAGCACATAAAGGAGCATGACAATATTAAACCACGTAAAATCGGTAATCGTACTTGCCAAAAAAAGTAATCCTCCACCTAAAAGATGAAGTACCGCTAACAACTTCTCCGCAGAAAACAATCGATCTGCCAATACTCCCATAAACAAGGGAGTTACTGTAGCTGCAATAGAAAAATTGAGATAAACAAGGCCTACTTCTCTACCTGAAAACTGAAGTGTCTCCAACATATAGGTGCCGCCAGTAACAAACCAACTGCCCCAAATGAAAAATTGTAAAATCTGAAGTAAGGATAGCCTTATCTGCAACTTTAAATCCATGGCACAAAAGTGAGTAAAAGAATTAATAGATTAGCCCGTCCTAGCAAAAAATGTTGTCTACAATGACCTTTTCTTATTTTCATTTGTCTTGAAAGCGTAAAGACCTGTTTATGAGTTAGGTAATTGCAATTACGTTTACCATTTTAGGACTTCAAAGCTAAAGCTTATGCGCATCACGATCTTAATTTTAATGGTTCAACTTACCTTCTTTAGTCTTATTGGACAATCGGCAAAAAAGATAAACATCCATATCAATTCCAATAATGGAAACTGTCTACCTCTATCTCATGTGATAGTAGATAAGGAAACTCACCTTATCGCAGACGAAGAAGGTAGTATTACTTTCTCTACTTTAAGAGGAAAGAGCAAATATCAAAATCTCTCATATAGGATATCTATCAATAGATACAATCATAAATGTGTATGCTCAGAGCCATTACGATTTCACATTAATTGCTAATAATTATTCACTTGAACCCATTACTATTTCTGATTCCAAAAGATTAACCGAAAAAACCAATTGGCGAATAAATGATATAGTATTGCATGAATATGGCTTTCTAGTTTCTTCGACAGAGAAATCGAAGTTTTACATTTATCTATATGATAAGAATGGGAGCCAAGTCCTGAAACAGGAAACCAAGTTCAAACATTCGACAATAAGCAAGGGGCCCAAAACAGGTCATTATCACTTAATGAGCGAGAACTCGGGGCAGGAGATTATGGTATCAACAGACACCATAATGTTCTTAGAAACTTCCTCAATATTACTGTATAACAAAACTGTCAACCATTTTAAATACTCGAATTCGAACTACACCATTTCTGAAGAATTGACAAAGCACAACAAGAATCTGACCTTATCGATACTTGATAACAAGACTTTTGTCAGAACACCATTCTACACTGCGTTTGACAAAGAAGGATATAGCAATGCTCGAAAAGCATATAATAATATCATAAAAATTTACAATCGAGCGGTAGACAATGATTCGTCAACCGACATAGACAATGGAATAAAACCTCCAAAGGTCGGAGGTATATTTTGGGATAAAGATCTGTTTAGTCTTGTCATCAATAAAGATATTCATGCAGCATACCATGACTTCATAAATAGAAAATGTACGAAGCTAAAAGTTATCACAATAGTAAAAAATAACAAATTCTACATTCTTGATAACTTCAAAAAGAAAATGACGATTTACGTCCTGAATGAAGAAAAAATCAGCAAAAAAAATACAAAAATAGCACTACCCGAGAATATGAAAAATGGTGATTTCATGATGACGGACCATAAAAATGAATTGATTTTATCATCAAATGAGGGATACTATGCATTTGATATAGAAAGCCACAAATTAAGACCTATCTCATTCGAATCTAAAAATTTCTACTTTCCTAAAAGAGACTTTGTGACCAACAATCAAAAGTATACCCTAGCTCGTAAATCAATGGCGAAAAATAAAATGTATATCCATCGTGGTGAGATGGTGGAAGGGCATTAATGATACAAGTATTAATCATCTTTAAAAGCGAACATGTTTAGCTCTCAATAGCCTTAAAACACAATTTAAACCAAGAATCACTGCCTTTCCCTAAGAATAAATAAAAAACAGGTTCGTATATTACAAAGATAAATGCTAAACCAATGAAAAAATTACTCCTAATTCTGTTCAGTTTTGTATCCGATGTAGCTTATACTCAAACACCAATTACAGATGCAAACTTTCGAGATGCTATTCAATATTGTTTATCTACAAACCCTGTAGACGGCCTGTGCAATGATAGTCAATATGGTCCAATGCCTGATTGGGATGTCAGTAATGTTACTAATATGGATAGGCCATTTGCTTGGGAAGATCCATCATTCAATGTAGATCTAAGTAATTGGGATACTAGGAATGTAGAGACTATGGAATATCTGTTTCTTAATTTTACTAATTTCGACGCAGATATAAGCAATTGGGATGTGAGTAATGTTACCAATATGTTTGGCATGTTTGCAGGAGCAAGATCCTTCAATGCAGATATAAGTAGCTGGGATGTTAGTAATGTGACTAATATGGAGGTTATGTTTAGCAATGCAAAATCTTTCAATGCAGATATAAGTAGTTGGGACGTTAGTAATGTTCCGTCTATGTGGTGGATGTTTATGGGGGCAGAATCTTTTAATGCTGAGATAGGTAGTTGGGATGTTAGTAATGTGACTGATATGACTGAAATGTTTCAGTCTGCAAGTTCTTTCAATGCAGATTTAAGCGATTGGAATGTCAGTAATGTATCAAATTTAGCTTCTATGTTTAGCTTTGCTAGTTCATTCAATGGAGATATAAGTAATTGGGACGTGAGCAATGTAACGGACATGAGAACAGTGTTTAATTGGGCACCTGCCTTCAATTCAGACTTAAGCAATTGGGATGTAAGCAACGTTACTAATATGCTCGGCATGTTTGCAGGAGCAAATTCTTTCAATGCAGATTTAAGTGATTGGAATGTCAGTAATGTAACTATGATGTTAGCTATGTTTAATTCTGCAAGTTCTTTCAATTCAGACTTAAGCAATTGGGATGTTAGTAATGTAACTGATATGGAGTTTATGTTTGAGAAATCCGGATTATCAACAGATAATTATGATGCTTTATTATTAGGATGGTCGCAACAGAATGTGCAATCTAATGTAATATTTGGAGCAGAAGGAATCAAATATTGTAATGGAAAAGATGCTAGGTTGGATTTAATATCTAATAATGGATGGACGATAATTGATGCGGGCTATGATTGTACAGTCTCAAGTACTATTGAAGAAAACAAAATAGCTGTTTCAATTTACCCAAACCCTACTTCTGGCCTTCTAAACATTGAGGGAAATGATAAAGAGTTAATAGCAATTGTCTTTGACATGCTGGGCAAAGAAATCATGACACAATCCTCAACCAATAAAATTGATCTTAGCCAATTAGAAAACGGAATCTATATCATAAAACTTTCTGATGGTCAAAAAACAACTTCTCAAAAAGTCACAAAAATCTAAACAGGTAAATCAAAAATCATTGGTTAAATAATATTATCATCTATCTTGCCACCAAAGTAATATCAAATGGCAAAAACAGAATTTTGGACCGGCTCTGAGAAGTATCTATGTGACATGGAACTGGCACAAGCATTTCATATGGCACGAGTATTAGGCATGCCTTTACTGATAGAAGGTGAGCCTGGAACAGGAAAAACAGAATTACCTATTCAATATGCAGCCGATCAAGACTTAGACTTATTTGTCTATGCTACAGGGTCGAAGAGTAATGTGGAGCAATTCGTAGCTCGTTTTGATCATGTAAAGTATCTACGTGATTCTCAGATTGAAATTCTAAATGCGCAAAGAAAAGAAAAAGGGCTTGACACACGATTAAGTACGGGTGGTCGAGATCCTGAGAAGTTGGCTGATTATGTAGCCAAAGGGCCGGCAGCAAGAGCGTATAGCACACCACATTCTGTCTTATTGATTGATGAGATAGATAAAGCTCCTAGGGAATTCCCAAATGATTTATTGTACGCACTAAGCCATAGAAAGTTCATCATGCCTGAATCCGAAGAAGTCATTGAAATATCCGAAGAAGATATGCCGGTGATCATTATCACCTCTAATCGAGAACAGGAACTACCAACGGCCTTCAAAGGAAGATGTATATATCATTATATACAATTCCCTGAGCCAGATCTAATGAGAGAAATAGTGAGCAAACATTATCCAAAAATCGAAACTAAAATTGTGGATGTTGCACTTGACATTTTCTATCAATTGAGAAAACTAGGCCTCGAAAGATCTCCAACAACAAGGGAGTTACTGAACTGGCTAAAGTATGTAAAGACATACACCACGAAAGAAGCCATAGAAAAGATACAAAAACTAGACGGAATCGGTGCACTCATAAAAACACAAACAGATCTAGAACGCATCCAAAAAATGGTCTTAAAAAATGAAGAAGACTATAATCGTAGAAGTGGGCAAAATTGATGAAGTTGCTGAATCGCAGAATCGCTTGAATCGCTTGAATTGTTGAATTGTTGAATTGTTGAATTGTTGAATCAGCCCGAGAATTTATAATTCTCTACACTGATCTACGTGTTTGCTGTGCAAACTACTTG
>CAJXUU010000208.1 GCA_913061325.1 uncultured Saprospirales bacterium
CCGAGATCTACACTATCCTCTTCGTCGGCATCGTCAGATGTGTATAAGAGACAGATATTATGGTTCTCATGTAATTGAATTAGAGTTGACTTGAATTGACTAACTATTTTTAAATATAGCTTATATTTTAATTTCTCAATATGAACAAAGCTTAAAGATTCTAAATGATGCAATTAGATTACAAATCTATAGATAAACAAGACCTAAACTGATGAAATTGTAAAATAGGAGTCTTCCAATTCAGCTTTTTCATTTTTATCACCTGTGATAATCACATTCAAAGGAATATATTGATAAATTTATCATTTGAAGCAAAAGCTCAAGTAATCCAAATTTTGCCAAACAATTAATATGAAAATTTTCAACAACTCAAAGTACGCTCTTACTTTCGCACTCATAATCATAAGCAATATCGTTATTGGTCAATCTCAGTATACTAAATACGACGACATCCCTGGCAACATCAAATCGTATAAACCCACTTTTCAAAACGACTACCCCAACTGGGCGAAGATGCTTTATAGCGATGATATCAATTATAATGTAATCAAATCAGAATTTGATGCATGGGAAAATCAAGGTGCCAAAGAACATCGTGCAATAAGACGATATTATAAAATATGGTCTCAAAAAGTGCTGCCATTTGTAAATAATGACGGAACAATCAATTTGCCAGACCTAGAAAAATATAATAAGAATCTATTTAAATCTCAAAATTCGAAATCTTCAAAACAAGAAAATAGAAATGCTGGAGAATGGACTTTTCTAGGTCCGAAAGAAACATATTGGCTCAATGAGACCAGTCCCACCACTATACCTGGAAGAGCTACTTATCAGGTTAATGTATATTCTATCGATGTAGCAACAACTGATAATAATGTATTGTATTGTGGTACAGAAACTGGCTTTGTCAATAAGTCTATAGACAAAGGCACAACATGGGTCCAACTTGCTCTTGATTATAATTTTGGAGGAGGAGTAACTGAAGTTGTTATTGACCCAAAAGATGAAAATACTGTTTATGCATCCGCTGGAGGCCAAACACATAAGACTATTGACGGTGGTATCACATGGTCTCCACTATCCTCAGCAAATGCATCATTTGCTTCAGATAAAATAGAAATAGATAAGGATAATAGTTCTAAACTCTTTGCGGCTTCAAATTCTGGACTCTATGTTAGTGTAAATGCTGGTGCTTCATGGACAAGGGTGCATTTCGCACAAGTATATGATGTCCACAGACATCCATCAGATCCAAACATAATCTATGGATTAACTAAATCAGGGGGTGATTTTGAGTTGATCGTTTCTACAGATGGAGGTCAATCTTTTTCAGCGGACTCTTCTTTTCCACAGAATATACCAAATCAATCTGGAGGATTATTAGCAGTTTCTCTGGACAGCCCTGATGATGTTTTTGTGATCATGTTATCTTCTGATGATACGCCTTTGTTATACAAGGGAAATTTAAATACACAACAATGGAACCTACGTGCAACTGGTAAATCATCTTTTTTCCCAATGGACAATTGGCAGGGATTTTATGATCTCGTTCTTGAAGTTTCTGACGAAAATGCTGACCTCATCTACACAGGGACAGCTAGTCTATTTAAGTCTTCAAATGGAGGAGGCACTTTCGCCAATATGGGTGGTTATGGAGGAAAATATCCACTTCATCCTGACATGCAGGACATGAAAGTTATGCAGAATGGTGAAGTCTGGGTAGCTACCGATGGCGGAATAAATCTTACTGATGATGATTTTGTGAACAATCATCAAGTAAAAACAAATGGCATCATAGGATCTGACATGTGGGGTTTCGATCAAAGCTGGAATGAAGATCTAATCATAGGAGGTAGATATCACAATGGGAATACAGCAATAGCAGATTTCTATGGTGCCAAGGCACTCAGAATGGGCGGAGCTGAATCTCCAACAGGATGGGTAAGACAAGGAAAGTCAAGGCACGTAGCATTTAATGATCTTGGAGCGGGATGGATACTGCCAAAAACAGCAGAATCGATGCCTGAAGGTAGATTTCTATTCAGCAAATATCCTAATATGGATGAATATGGCGGTCGAAGAAGTAATATGATCTTCCATACAAACTACTTTGGTCATATCCTCTTAGGAGAAGGTAATGCATTATGGAGTAGTACCAACGGAGGGTTGGAATATGATATGATTTATGATTTTGGGAATCGAGTAAGATGGATACAAGCGTCATATTCTAATCCAAACGTCATTTATGCAGATATTGTGAACAGAGGATTACAAAAAAGTGAGGATGGAGGTCTTACCTGGCAAGAAAAACCATCATTGACATCATTTCCAAATGGAAATAACAATTGGGAAGGCAGACTATTCATGGCAATCTCACCAACTAATGCTAATACAATCTATGCATGTCTCCAGAATGGTACTTGGTCATCTGATATTGGTAAGGTATTCAAGTCTACAGATGGTGGTGATTCTTGGGAAGACTGGACGGACGGTCTCAATGAATACACAAAAAGTATAGTCGTACAACCAGGCGAAAATGAGGAAGATGTAGTATACCTATTCTCCAATGCAAGAGATACAGAATCCAAAGTTTACGTAAGAAACAATGATGATATAGAATGGAGGGACTTTAGCACTGGTTATCCTGCAGGGCACCATGTAAATCTAGCTTTACCATTTTATAGAGATGGTAAATTGAGAGTCTCAGGCAATGCCGGAGTATGGGAGTCACCTCTTGAGGTCACCAATTATACACCTATAATCAATCCGTGGGTTGAACAAGCAAACTACGGCTGTATTTCTGATACTGTCTACTTTGAAGACCATTCTATCATCGATCACAGTGGAGTATCTTGGAGATGGGAGATCAATCCAGAACCAGCCTTTATCTCGGCCGCAAACGTACGAAATCCTATGGTTGTGTTAGGAACAGAAGGGAGTTATGATGTTACGATGTACGTTACTAAAAACGGAGAAGAATTTTCTAAAACGATAATCGATATGATATCTGTCACTTCATGTCCAAGTATACAAGATTGTGATAATCCTGCTAGCACACCAAAAGATGAATGGAAATTAGAATTCGTAGATAGTGAAGAACCAAATGCTCCAGGGCTTGCAATCATGGCATTTGATGATGATCTCAATACAATATGGCACACCAAATGGACGAGTGGCAATGATACCTACCCACATGAAATAATAGTAGATATGGGCACAGAATATCAAGCTTCCAAGTTTACATATCTTCCAAGACAAAATGGAGTAAATGGAAGAGTCAAAGAATACGAATTATACGTTAGTCTAGATGGTGACGACTGGGGAGCACCAGTAACAGTTGGAGCATTTACAAATTCATTCTCTCCATCCAATGTGGATATATCGCCTACGGTCTGTAGATACTTTAGACTGGTCTGCCTCTCTGAGCAGAATGGCGAGAAGTGGGCATCTGCAGCAGAACTATATATGACAGGTTGTTTAGCGGGTCAAGTAGCTACTCAAAATATTGTAAAAGAAAGCTTGAATGCCTTTCCAGTGCCAAGTAATGGTCTTATAAACATTAATGTTCCCAGCACTGGTACCTATCAATATAGCATATCAAACACTTCTGGTTTATTGATAGCTAATGGTTTTAGATCTGCCAATATAAAAAATGCAGTTTCACTTGATCTCTCTGATCAGGCAGATGGTATTTATATTATTAGGTTTATGAATGAAATAGGTATAAGATATACGACGAAGGTGATTAAAATATAGGTTCTATCTTCTCCTTTATATGTCTCTTATCTCGTAAAAAAATGCATTTGAATGTAAAGCGGATAACACCAACGGCCAATTCTTTATATCATAAAATTGCATATATGACACAATAAATTAGCTTTGCGGCAACTAACCAAACTTTATAGATCTTATGGTCAAAAAAATAATAAGTTGCCTAATCGCAATAGCGTATATCACAACCAATTACGCTCAAGAAAACTCAACGTCAATGGTTGATACTTCATTCTTGATTGATGACGTAGTCATTGCACAAAATAGATTATCTGCTCCATTATCAGAAAATGCAAGGAATATTCAAGTCATAGAAAGAGAAGAAATCAAAGATCTTCCTGCGACTAATATTCCTGAACTGCTACAGTATATGGGAGCTGTAGATATCCGAAGAAGAGGTATCAATGGTGTTCAATCTGATGTTGGGCTCAGAGGCTCAACATTCAATCAGGTGCTAGTTCTTGTCAACGGTGTCCGAATGTCTGATCCACAAACAGGTCATCACATGATGAACCTCCCAGTAGCGCTAGAAGATGTAGAACGCATCGAAGTCATCAAAGGACCAGCAGCTAGAATCTATGGAATGAATGCTATGGCCGGAGCGATAAATATTATTACAAAAGTACAAGAAGGAGAGGATTTCAATTTGACAGCTGGAGCAGGTATCTCTGCATTCGAAACTTATGGTTTAAATGTTACAGCAAGTTTAAAAAGCAAAGTTTTAGATCAATCTCTCAGCCTCAGCCGGCAAGGAAGTGAAGGATATAGATATAATACAGATTACAATATCAACACTGCTTTTTATCAAGCAAATATTAATACAGGTGCATTGATGCCAATCAGTGTACAAGCTGGATTTACCGAAAGAGAATTTGGAGCAAATGGATTTTATGCAAATGAAGCTTTTGTTGATCAATATGAAGAAGTTAGAACTGGATTTGTATCAGCTACAACAACTTTCATATCTGGTGATTTTGTGATTAAGCCAAGAGCTAGCTGGAGGACAAACAAAGATGAGTACGTTTTCTTACGTCAAAACCCATCTTTCTTTAAGAACGAGCATAGAAGTAACTCATACATTGGAGAATTACATGCTTCATATAATTCAAAAGCTGGTGTTACAGGTTTCGGAGTTGACTATGCAAAAGAGACATTGGAAAGCAATAATTTGGGTAAAAGAGCTAGAAACGTTATTGGACTATTTCTTGAACATAGGATCAAATTCCTAGATAACAAACTAGGAATAACAACCGGCGTCTATGGAAATAAAGTTTCGGATTTTGACTTTAAAGCATATCCTGGAATTGACGCTTATTACAAAATCAATCAAAGTTTCAATTTATTTGTTTCAGCCAACTGGTCTGACAGAATACCTACTTACACCAACTTGTATTACAATTCTAGAACAGAACAAGGGAATGAGAATCTTGTGGCAGAATCTGCGGCAGCCTATGAAATTGGAGCCAAGTATAATAGTTCAATTCTTAACATTACGGTGAGTGCATTTTTAAGAAAAAACAGCAATCTCATCGACTGGTATAAAGATAGTACTAATCAAGAAAAATGGCTAATCAGAAACTTCAATGAGGTAAACATGGCAGGTATTGATCTTAATTCAACAATAGATATAGGTCAAACTATCGGAGTTGATCATAATATAAAAGCAAATATCAATTATACTTATATCAATGCAGAAGTGATAGATAATGTAGATATTGCAGTAAGTCGATATGCATTAGATAATTTATCGCAACAATTGCTTGTAGGGTTACAATTTGACATCTTAACAAACAAAGTGAATCTTAATACCAATTTGAGATACCTTGAAAGAGAATCGTTGGAAAATTATTCGCTAATAGATTTGAAACTCAACTATACTGGGTCAAACTTTGCTGCATTTATAAGTGCGAACAATGTAACTGATAAAGAGTATAGAGAAACAAATCTAGTTCCAATGCCTGGCAGATGGTTTGGGGTAGGTGTGAGATTCTTTTGATACTTTTGTCTTAAGAGTACAATAAATAGAAAAATACAATAAATGAAATTCGGGAAACTAGAAGACATATCGAAAGTAGATTTCAGGTTACCAAAAGAACCAGACTCTAATAAAGATGTGTTTTCTAGTTTATCTCCCGGCAACGCTACCTTTTATGTAGGTTGTACAGCTTGGGGAACAAAGGAATGGAAAGGCAGCTACTATCCTACTAAAACCAAAGCCACAGATTTTCTCAAAGAATATGGTCAACAATTCAACACTATAGAGCTTAATAGTACACATTACGGAACTCCTAAAACTGAAACATTACAGAAGTGGTTCGATGAGACACCCGAAGACTTTAAGTTTTGCCCAAAAATCCATAAAGCAATATCTCACAGAAAAACGCTAGGTACAGATTCTGACATTATTGAGAACACGATGAATGCTTTAAGTGTGTTTAGGCATAAACTTGGCCCTAGTTTCATGCAATTACCTCCATATTTCGGTAGTGACAGATTTGATACGTTAGAGCATTTCTTTGAAGCATTCCCATCAGAATTTGATCTGTCAATAGAATTAAGACATCCATCTTGGTTCGAAGATGAATCTATTATGGATGAGTTACAAGATTTAACAATAGCTCATAATATTGGTTTGTTGATGACTGATGTTGCTGGAAGAAGGGATGTTCTTCACATGAGAATTTGTGGTGACTACATAATGGTGCGTTTTGTGGGTAACGCTTTCGCAACAAAACTACACCCTACGGACTTCCAGCGCATCGATGAATGGGTTGAAAAAATTCAATATTATGTAGATCAAGGTATTCAAAAAATATATTTTTTTCCACATGAACCCGATAATATTTTAGCACCCGAATTAGGTGAGTATATTTGTAGTAGAATTATTGAGAATAAAACTATACAAACTCGCGGTCCGAAGAGAATTGAAACTGGCCAACAGTTAAACTTATTTTAAAACGATTATGATTCCATATATACATAGAGATATAAGTTGGCTCGCCTTTAACTACAGAGTTTTACAAGAAGCTAAAGATCCCAGCGTTCCACTTTTCGAAAGAATAAAATTTTTAGCAATTTACTCATCTAACTTAGATGAATTTTTCCGGGTGAGAGTAGCCAATCACAGATCTCTTTTACGCACTGGTAAGAAGACCCGGTCATCCTTAGACTTCGAGCCGGCGGAAATATTGAAGAAGATTCTAAAAATTGTAAATACGCAACAAGAAGAATTTAGTAGAATATTCGAGAAGCAAATATTATTTGAACTAGCTAGTAATAAAATCAATATTTTAAGAAGGAAGAAGTTGAATGATGAACAACAATCATTTATCGAGGATTACTTCAAAGATAACATGTTACCTTACGTTCAGCCAGTGCTATTAGTTGAAAATAAGATTAAACCATTTCTAATTACTGGTGCACTTTATCTTGCTATGCACCTTGAAGAAACCGGTTCTAACAATAAAAAGCCGCAATACGCTGTAGTAAAAATACCATCTGACCACTTACCTAGATTCGTCGAATTATCCCCTAGTAATGAAGGTGAACATGACATCATTGTAATAGATGATATAGTAAGGCATAATGTTAGGTTACTCTTTCCCGGATATGATATAATTGACACATATTCTATCAAACTTACAAGAGATGCAGAACTTTACATAGATGATGAGTATTCTGGTGATCTGATTTCAAAAATTAAGAAGAGTCTCAACAAGAGGAATGTAGGAGTCGCATCACGTATGGTGTACGATAGGTCAGCACCAAAAAAAATGTTGGATTTTCTATCCGAAGTTTTTGAATTGAGCCAATATGATAAAATGCCTGAAGGTAGATATCATAACAATGCTGACTTTTTCGGCTTTCCTAATTTTGGAATGACCCACCATAAGGATAATCCGCAGCCACCACTGCCTGTTCCTCATTTAGAAAATGCTGAATCAATTTTTAATGTTATAAAAAGGAAAGATCAGTTATTACATGTACCATATCAGAGTTACAATCCTGCAGTTAAGTTTTTTGAAGATGCAGCAACTGATCCTAATGTAACTCATATAAAGATTATACAATACAGAGTAGCTAAAGTGAGTAAGATCATGGATGCACTCAAACTGGCAGTAAAAAATGGTAAGCAAGTATCTGCATTTGTAGAAGTTAAGGCCAGATTTGATGAGGCAGCCAATTTAATGTGGGGTGAAAGATTAGAACAAGCTGGTGTCAGAGTGCATTATAGTATGCCAGGTGTAAAAGTGCATAGTAAAATTGCTATAGTAAGAAGAATAGAAAAAGATAAGGCTAGATTATACGCTCACTTGAGTACAGGAAACTTTCATGAAGATACCGCCAAAATTTATTCTGATATTGGAATTTTTACAGCTGATAAAAGACTAACAAGTGAAGCAGCCCGATTATTCACCTATTTAGAGACAAAAACAAAACCAAATAGAAAATTCGAATATTTTGGAGTAGGTCAATTCAATCTCAAACCATTGTTGATTGAATTGATAAAAACAGAAATCAAAAACGCGGAAAAAGGCAAAGAGGCTCGTATTATCCTTAAAATGAACAGCATACACGATGAAGAGATGATTGGTCTTTTATATGAGGCCAGCCAGAAAGGTGTAAAAGTTCAAATGATCATTCGTGGTATTTGCTCTCTTGTACCTGGTATAAAAGGCGTAAGTGATAACATTGAAGCCATATCAATTGTAGATCGTTATCTAGAACATGCAAGAATATTCATGTTCCATAATAATGGAAAAGAAAAAATGTATTTATCCTCAGCAGATTGGATGGTACGGAACCTGCATAGGCGGATTGAGACTATGTTCCCCATATTAGATCCTGATATTCATAACACGATAAAAGAGCTAATTAATATTCAACTCTACGATAATGTAAAAGCGAGATATATCCACTTCTCAAAGAACAATGAATACAGAACTGAGACTACAGATCTTGCAGTGAGATCTCAAATAGAGACTTATTATTATATGAAACGATTCACGGATTCATTTGAATCTGCTAATAAATAAAACAAATGTTAGGAGCAATATCCCCTATTGACGGTAGGTACAATGGTAAGACAAAAGCACTATCTGATTACTATTCAGAGTATGCGCTTATAAAATATAGAGTTAAAGTAGAAATAGAATACCTTAAGCATCTGATTGAGCATAAGATTGGTGTGATGGCAGATTTTCCTTCTGAGCACATCTCTGATCTTGAGGCTATCGTTACTAATTTCTCAATGGAGGGTGGTCAAGCGATTAAAGATATCGAGAAGGTTACTAATCACGATGTAAAGGCTGTAGAGTATTATATCAAGGCTGAATTTGATAAAATTGGTAAATTAGAAAAGTACAAGGAATTTATCCATTTCGGTTTGACATCGCAAGATATCAATAACACTTCTCTTCCAATGATGATCAAAGATTCATTGATAGATGTAATGTATCCAGCAATCGAAAGTGTAGTATCTGATATCAGTAAAATGGTAGCAGATTATAAGGGAATTCCAATGCTTGCTAAAACACATGGACAACCCGCTTCTCCGACAACTTTGGGCAAGGAGTTTGCCGTTTTCGAAGAAAGATTGACAGATCAATTAGAATTACTGAAAGCACTTCCCATCAAAGCAAAATTTGGAGGTGCAACAGGAAATCTAAATGCTCATAAAGTCAGCTTTCCAGATCACGAATGGATAGAGTTTGCAAATAGTTTTGTAGAGAATAAACTTGGGTTAAAAAGATCAAAGTATACTACACAGATTGCACACTATGACCATTTGGGAGCGATCTTCCACACAATGGCGAGAATTGATACTATTCTAATTGACTTCTGTAGAGATCTATGGACGTATATTATGATGGAGTACTTCAAGCAAAAAGTAATTGCTAATGAAGTAGGATCGTCCGCCATGCCACACAAAGTTAACCCTATAGATTTCGAAAATGCTGAAGGAAACCTAGGATTAGCAAATGCAATCTTAGAACATCTTGCTGCAAAATTACCGATCAGTAGATTACAAAGGGATCTTACAGATAGTACAGTTATCAGAAACGTCGGAGTCCCATTTGGTCACATTCTCATTGCATGTAAATCTATCCAAAAGGGAATCAGCAAACTTCAATTGAATGAAGCTAAACTTCGATCAGACTTGGATGCCAATTGGGCCGTAGTTGCTGAAGCAATTCAGAATATACTTAGACGAGAGAGTTATCCAAAACCGTATGAAGCACTTAAAGGATTGACAAGAGGTAAGACATCAATTACTAAGGACGATATCCATGAATTTATTGGCACATTGGATGTTTCGGAGGTTATAAAAGCTGAGCTATTGGATGTTACGCCGTTTAATTATGTGGGGTATTATTAGATATCTATTCGTGTTTTGTTTTCGCGACTTTAGTCGAGTATCTTTATTTAGCATTATAAACCATAATTGGACGCTTCGAGACTGAAGTCTCGCAAACATAAAAAGGGCTACTATCATTAAGACAGTAGCCCAATCGTTTTGTTTATATGCTTGGAGTATTGATCGGCTTTCGCAAAAAACGAACAAATGATCGGCTTTCGCAAAAAACGAACAA
>CAJXUU010000209.1 GCA_913061325.1 uncultured Saprospirales bacterium
GAGATTTCTGCCTGTCTCGTGGGCTCGGAGATGTGTATAAGAGACAGGAACTAGAGCATCTACTATTCTTTCCTCTGAAATATTACTATCACCAAATGCCTCCGTAAATAAAACTGGATAATATATGGTATTCTCCAACTTGATTCTGACATCTTTGATATTAGCTCCGATTTCGTTTTCATCAGTAAGAGGAAGTAAAATCATACTACTAAGCTTGTCTTCTTTCATAGCCCAACTAAATCCATCTGCATTGGACCAAGCTAGATCATTAAGGTGCATAGAGTTTCTCTTTGTAGGAGCACTTATACCTTCACTGAATCTTTTGCTCCCTATAAATGATAATTCTTGGATATGACAGCTACCACATGATATATCTTCTAATGCAGACAACTTTTTATCATAGAAAAGAACCCTGTCTAAAGTGGCTATATCATCATCAATAAAATCAAAAACACAGCTATCTAATCGGCCTCCATCTCGATATCCAATAATCGTGTCATTGTCATTAAAATATGATCAGGGAAAGGGATATCTGAATATGCATGCGGTGTAGGAGGGAGATCTGGAGTTTCTGGTACAATCGTCATCACAAATGTTGAGATCTTCTTAGTATTTGAGGATAGAACAATGAATAAGACGGCAATAACTGAGAATAATGTGAGTGCTTTTTTCATCGCGTGCAAGTTTTAGAATGTAATAGACTAGTCTTCTTACAGTTATGCTACTTAAAGTATTAAAAACGTTGCAATAATTATAAAAAAGGAGGAAGCTTCTCTGACATTTCCATGACAAAATACTTCAAAATATTGATCTGTTAGATCTGATAGTGTTTCCTATTTCCTATTGATAACCTCAAAATCATTCCATTCTAACCTCTCAACCTTCCCCCTTTTTCGATTGATATTATTAGCAATAGCCGATCCAAGATTTTCAACTTTCACCCCTTTATATTTCTTCAGTCCACCAAAAAACAACTTATCTAAAACGGGCCATACCGCAAGTGTCAATGCTTGTGAGAATCCATATCGATTAGTAGGTGTGATGATCATAGAAGGCTGAAAAACACTAAGCCTATCGAAGTCTAATGCTTTTAATTCTTCAACCAACTCTCCCTTTATCCTCAGATAAAAAGACCTAGAATTGGCATTTATACCCACAGATGCCAATAATTGAAAATGAGTCACACCTCCCTTTTTACACGCTTTGGCAAAATCAAGGACTGCCGTTTTATCAACTTTCACAAATTGCTCTTTTGATACTTTTGATGGCTCCCCAACACCTAATGTGCAAATAGCTACATCATGACCACTTACCAAATGAGAATAAGAAGATGGATCAAAAATATCCACTTTATGATTTTCAATAGTATCATGATTGACAGCTTCAAATGGTCTACGGCCTAAGATTGTCAACTTACTAAAATCAAGAAAAGTCGCTAGCGTTTTGATAGCTTCAGTTCCGACAGCGCCCGTAGCGCCTAGCATTATTATTGATATTGGGGTATCCATATTTCGTCAATTTAAGAGAAGTAAATCTAACTATATTAATATTAGAAACATACTACTTGAAGTAAGGAACAGCCTCTGCAAGACGATTGTTTCATTCTTTGAATCATAATACCAAAGTCTAGCATAACTAGCGCTCCAAAGATTATTTTTATTTGCTTCTAGAATACTATATTGACCTAAACGATATTTATTAACAACAGTGCTCTCAAGTGTCTTCACAAATATAAAGGACATATTCAGCTTTGGAAAACTACCAACAACATAGAGAGTCCAATTAGAACTCTTGACTATGCCTCGTGTCAAAAAGGGAATTGATTTACTATATGCTTCTACCTTAAACTTTTGTTGTTTGAGGATTAGTATACAGATAGATCTCTCTTGACTAGAAAACCAAAAGTTACTGCCAGCATCATCGAATTTAATTTTTTCCTTCCATTGAAAAAAAATTAAAGTTATATATTAAGTTGTTTATTTCTATTGTTAAAATAAATAATACAAACACACATTACCTCTTGTATCAATAGTTAATATTCCATCTATTGCAGTATCTGTTATTGCTTCTAATTGCATCAAAAGATCTGTATTATCATTCGTCTCCGTTTTCATTCGCTAAGATAATTAATCTAAATCATCTCAATTATTGATCTATATCATAAGTCAATATGATCTAGATCATCCATAAAGCTACGCACCAATCTTAGATTTGTTTGAAAATATAAAACTATGAATCTACTAGGCCCTATAAGCGAAATAATGACCAAAGCCCCCTTCACATTAACACCTTCAGCAACTATAGGTGATATAGAAATGTAAGACTTTGAATTCAACAGGAGGATAGTAATAAAAGATTATGAATTCCAATTCTCCTTCCCGCCTTCAGCTAAGTCGAAGAACATAATTTGTGATTACATATAAAATTAAAAAATGGAAGAATACCCAAATATTGGATTAAATATAGGAAACGAATATAAATTTTATTTCCCAAGAGATATAATGTACTGTCGTGCAGAAGGTAATTACTCATACGTTCATTTTGCTAATGGTTTGAATACTACATCCGCAAAGAAGCTTAAAGACCTAGAGGCACTTCTACCCCCCAATATTTTTATAAGGATACATCATTCCTATATTATTAACTTAATGTATGTATCAAAGTTTATAAACGATGAAAGCCATGAGTTGATCATGAAGAATGGGGAAAAAGTAACCGTATCAAGAAGAAAAAAATCTATTTTCTTAAAGAAGTTCATGAAATTGTAAAGCATATTAAAAAAAATCTACCCTACACACTCATGGAATAATTTGAGTTGATTCAAAAAATCATATTGAGACAAAAATTAAAATACAAATTGGTATTGCATGTACAATTCACAACCAATACAAATAAATTTCCAAAATGGAAAAATACCCAAACATAGGTTTGTATATCGGCAATGAGTATAAGTTCTATTATCCAAAAGATATAATGTACTGTCGTGCAGAAGGTAATTCTACTTATGTCCATTTTAAAAATGACTATTCTACTACCTCATCTAAAAAGCTTAAAGATCTAGAATCCATTCTACCTGAATCACTATTTGTTCGTATTCACCATTCATTTATTGTAAACCTAATGTATGTATCTCGATATGTTAATGACGAGAGCAAGGTGCTAATTATGAGTAATGGGGATAAACTAACGGTTTCTAGAAGAAAGCGAAATGACCTCCTATCTCATTTTATTAAGTTATGAACCTCGTAAAAATAATCAATATCCAATCCAGAAATTAAACTATATTCTTAAGCTACATGATACGTCCACAATCATAGTAATATTATTATTTATATTAACTCGCGTCTCCTTCTTTATTCTCAGTAAAGATTTAAACACAACAGTCTATTCTTTTCATTACATCCCATACAATACACTAGAAGGCAATTCATACTCATACAACTACAATTATTTCATTCGAATAATACACAAGCTTGTAATCGTGAAGCGTATCTAATACCAATTACACTTGAATATGCTGCATATTATGTGTGTATTAGTTGATGAGAAAGCATTCAAAATTAGTAGTTAATGAAAATGCAGAAGAATTGAAAATATTGCTTCGAAAACAGACGAAGTCTAAGAATATTGATCGATTGCGTTCTTTACTTTTCATAAAGCTTAATAAGTTCATAACAAGGCAAGAACTAGCTGATTATTTGGGATACCATATTAGGACAATGGAAAGGTGGCTATCCAAATATGGTGAGGGAGGATTGGATAAAATGTTATTGGCAGAAAGGTTGGAAAGGAAATCTCATTTGGTAGATAGCAAAGTACATGGTGCAATCTCCAAAAGAGTGAATGATCCTCCGACTGGTTTTTCTAGTTATGTGGAGGTTAAGCAATGGTTGTCTACAAATTACGATCTTGAAATAGAATACAATACAATAAGGTCTTATCTAATTCGGAATTTCAAGACAAAAATCAAACAACCAAGAAAATCACACATCAAAAAGGATGATGAGGCTGTTGAAGCCTTTTTTAAAACTACCTAAGTCACTAAACAACATTAGATTTAGTCTAAATAAAAACAATTACAACAGCGTCAATTTATACTTTCAGGATGAGTCAAGATTTGGATTACTAACACATGTTGGATCGAGTATAACTGCAAAAGGAGTTCGACCAATAGTAAAATATCAGCACAGATTTTCAAATACCTACCTATACGGAAGTTACTCACCAATAGACGGAGATTCGTTTGTATATGAAATTAACGGAGTGAGTTGCAGCATATTTGCAGCTTACTTGAATGCATTATCAAAGCACCGTCCAAACGAAGCCAAAATATTAGTCATTGATAATGCAGGCTTTCACTCAACAAAAAACATTAGTATTCCGAATAATATAATACTATTGCGAATACCACCGTATAGCCCTGAACTGAATCCCTGTGAACAAGTGTGGGCATGGATCAAGAAAAGGTATAAAAATCACATTTTTGAAGATATGGAAAGCCTAAAAACATGGCTACATCAAATGGTAATAAGTATGTCAAAACAGACGATTAAATCAATCGTAGGAAACCATCATTTCTTAAATGCATTCAATGCGGCGTTCTCAACTTAAATTGGTATAACTACCTAATCATTAATAAAAAAGTCCCTAATCACAATCAAGCGAATAGGGACATAAAATCAGTTATTTTTATAATCTATTATCTTCCGAGGTTTATAATTTTCTTCGATAAAATTGATTCTCCCGATATATCAACAATATTGATGTAGTATACACCTGAAATGTATTCCATCATATCTATTGACATTCGGCTATCAGTAACGTCTGAAAGCTTAAATACAGTTTGATTCAATGAATTAGTAATAGTGATATCTTGTACAGAATTCATATCTCCTACAAAATCAACATTTAATTCAGATACTACTGGATTAGGATAAACACTAGCAGTCGTTCTCGTCAAACAATCAGATTTCAACACTATGATATCCGAGTATTCATATCTTTCATCAAGATCAACTTGCTTTAATCTATAGTAGATCTCAGAATTCCAACTCACATTAGAAATATCATCATTAAAAGTGTAGTCTAAAAATTCAGTAGAATTGTTAGCGCCTTCTACAAAACCAACTTTCTCAAAATCTCTGATATGTCCTATACTTCTTTCAATATCAAATCCTGCATTGTTTATTTCAGATGCTGTTTGCCATGATATTATTGATTTTTCACAATCATTACTATAAATTGAAAAACTAGTTAATACAACAGGCAAATTTTCAGTGATTGTTTTTGTAAGATTTGCAGCATCATTAGGTGTAGTATTCCCAACAAAATCACCTGGTACTTGAAGATTAACAGATATCCCTGTCAGTGAACCAAAGGCCCCTGTAACAAATATAGGTACGGTTATTAATCCACCCTCTCCATCTGTAATCAGATCTACTTGGACTCCAGTATAAATAGCGCCGAAGGTATTATCATATGTCCAAGCGAACTTATCAGCTATTGTTCCTGACGGAGGTCCTGTTGGCTCTTGATTAATGAAAGTAATCGTCATCGTCAAACCTGAATTTGCAGGTATATCAATACCAGAATTGAAAAATATAACTGAAGATGTTCCAGATGCTGATTCCACCGGCGGATCTGGGAAAAGAGTCACTGCTCCTAACGACGGATCCTGGCCAAATGAAAACAATGGTATTAGTATAAATATAAAAATTAAAATATTTTTCATAGTTCTATATATTATGGTAGAATTCTAAATTCTAACTTTTTAATTTTAATTAATTTCCAAAGAATATTATCTGTTCAGAATCACTGTTATTACCTGGAGAATCATCCCCTCCTGATCCACTCTTTATTGACAAGGTTACCGGCACATTACCAGTTCCTCCTTGAGAATCAAACACTCCAATTATTCCAAATGTCATTGAGCTATTCGCTAAAATCACATCAGTAGTTGTAAATATGTGGAATATGAAATTACTTGAATCATACGTCCAAGGTGTATTATCCACCGGATTAGGTCCCACTGAAGTTAAAGTTGGATTCCATGTAAATGTAATTTTTGGATCTTTTGGTATTCTTACGGTAATAAGACTTCCATCTGTATCCACATTTCCAAATTCTTCAATTTTAGCAATGATACCAAGCGCACTCGTACCTGTAACTGCTCCTGGTAGTACTGTTAATAATGGAGCTAGATCTGTATTTTCATTACAATCTCCATTCACCGTCACAGTGATACTATCCTGTTTTGTGTTACCTGATATATCCACCGCTGTATACACCACTGTAGTCTCTCCTATAGGGAAGAAAACAGATGTATTTGTGATGGTGTCATTATCTATAGTAATCACTAAAAAGGCTCCTGGACAAATATCATCTACCGTTACATTTGGCAAATTAATAATTGCACCACAACCCTCTGTTGTTTGAGTAGCCGTTGCTACAATATCATCTGGGAAAGTTCCAGTGAAAAACGGATCGTCCATGTCCACTATCGTTCTTGTAAACTCACAAGTTGAAACATTGCCATAGTCATCCGTTGCTGTGAATGTAACCACATTTTCTCCTACTTGATAATTTGCTTCAAACATACCTGCCATTTGAGTAACCGGTATATTATTTCCAGATTGAACATTAATTGCAGTAATAACTAAATCTACATCCACATCACAATTATCTGTAATCGTTGGTAAATTATCCATCAATGTCATACTACACTCTAATGGGACTGTTACTAGTGTATCATTCACTAAACAAACTATAATTGGCGCTAATGTATCTAGTATAGTCACGTTTGCTATACATGTACTTGTGTTATTGTTAATATCAGTAACCGTGAGTATTACTTCTATTGAAGGATCAATATCCGTACCAATATCACTGCAGCCAAATATTGTCTTACTAGCAGAATATGATAATATACCACATGCATCAGATGATGAACCATTTAACTCAAAATCTACTACACTTACACTTCCATTTTCATCTAAATAAAGTGTAGTGTCTTTGCAACTAGCTATTGGAGATATGGTATCGATAACAGTGATGTTACTCATACACATACTTACATTTCCATGAATATCTGTGTATATAACATCTATTGTTACACCAGTTGCAACATTGTCACACTCAAATTCATTTTCACTAAATTGTACTAAAGCTATTCCACAATTATCAACAGCTCCTATTGTTACTGCTAGCGAATCAGAATCTGTAAATGTGTAAAAACCATTAGCATCCAAGTAAACATCAATATCTGTGCATGCTAGAGTAGTAGCAAATGTATCTAGTACTGTCACCTCGAAAATACATGAAGATACATTGTTACTTGGATCAGTATAAGTTGCTGTCACTTGAAAATCTCCGCCCAATACATCTCCACAACTGAATGTAGATTGAGAGAATGATATATCATAATTACAGTTATCATTAGTACTGCCAATTATAGCCAATGTGTCAGCTATAGTGAATGTATATGTTCCACTGTTAGCAGTATTATCCAAATACACTATAATGTCATTACAATCAGCCACTGGTGCAGTGTTGTCTTGAACTGTTATCATAGTATTACATGAACTTTGATTACCCGCTAGATCTGTGTACGTAACAGAAACTGTCACTGGACTAGCCAATACATCAGCACAATCAAATTCCGTTTGACCAAAGACTGCTGTCCATTCACAATTATCCGTTGTCCCAGAAACTATGTCAGTAGAGTCTTGTGCTGTCAATAAGTACAATCCTGTTATAGGATCTACTACTACCGTTATATTATTACACATTGGACTCGGTGCATCTACATCATTCACTGTCACATTAAATGTACAAGAAGAAGTATTATTGCTAGAGTCTTTATATGTAGCTGTAACTTGAACTACACCTGTATTACTACAATCAAAAGAACTTTGACTAAATGTTACATCAAAATCACAATTATCTGAAGTCGTACCTATTATTGCTACGGTATCCGCCATTGTGAAAGTATATGCTCCACCATTTGCAGTATTATCTAATGATACTGTAATATCATTACAATTTGCCATTGGTAATTCATCATCAATAATTGTTACGGTTGCTGTACATGTCGATACATTATTATTTTCATCTGTAACTGTAAGTGTAACAGTATTGTCTCCTTTTGATGTACAATCAAAATTCGTTTCATCAATAACGCTAGATGCAATTCCACATGCATCTGTTTCACTCATTGTAACATCTGATGCGGTTATCGATATATTACCAGTACCATCTAATGAGACAGTAATGTCTTTACATTCAATCACTGGTGCAATCGTATCAACTACTGTTACTGTCGATGAACAAGTGCTCATATTTCCATTCACATCAAGTACTGTCATCATCACAGTATTCGCTCCTACATTACTACATCCGAAATCCGAAACATCCAAAGTAATCGCGTTGATTCCACAATTATCTGTGCTTTCATTATTTACAAATGTTGTATCTATAGAGAACATTCCATTTGCATTTAAGTAGATGGTAGTGTCTTTACATATTGCTGTTGGCAATACATTATCCTCTACTGTAACTATTGCTTCACACGTACTCGTGTTGTCACTCTGATCTGTAACAGTAAGCGTTACTGTATTTGGTCCTACATCATTACAATCGAAAGTAGTAATATCAAGGCTTCTTAATACTATAGCACAATTATCATTACTTCCATTATCAATATCAAGTGTATCTATAGTGGCCATTCCATTTGCATCCAACTGAATTGTAATACTTTGACATATTGCAGTTGGGCTTATGGTATCCAAAATTGTTACTGTTGATATACACGTTCCTTCATTTCCTATAACATCTGTTCCTGTCAATGTTACCGTATTGGCACCTAGATCAGCACAAGAGAATGAACTCTTATCAATTGCTAAATCAATATCCGCTATTGGCGCACAATTATCTGTAGTTCCATTGTCAATTTCTTGAGCTGTTACAAAAGCCATTCCATTGCCATCAAGATATAAGATAGTGTCCATACAATTTGCTATTGGAGAGGTCGTATCCTGAACCATAATTATTTGGTCCATTGAATCTGCATTTCCGCAAGTATCTTCCGCTTTCCATGTTCTGATAATCGTATATTCATAATACCCGTCATCTGAAGTATCATTTACTTGTTGATTATCATCACTATACGTTATTGTTACTCCACCAATACAATTATCAACTGCAGTCGCTTCACCAAGTGTTGTTGTAGACATATCAGAATCGCAATCTACCGTAGCATTAGCTGGTAATGTCAATGTAGGAGCTATATCATCATAGATTATAAGTATCTGTGTACACATACCTTCGTTTCCATTGATATCTGTTACAGTGTATACTCTTTCAAACGTATCTTGATTTGTACAACTAGGACTACTTAGACCAGTTGTCGAAACATGTGCAAAAGTTGATAAACTAACCGCACAATTATCATCCAATACTCCTCCATCTGCAATAAAGCCTGTAAATGTTGGATAAGGATCTGGGAAATTCTCAATACAAGAAACAGTTATGGTCTGTGGACAAAGAATAGTTGGAGGTATTGTATCCAATACCGTAACTGTAAATGTACAAGCTATAGCATCCGGATTCGCCAATGTATCTGTATATACAATATTGTAAACTCCAGGTGTAAACCCTAGTGACTGTTCACCAAATGCATATCCCTCATCTGTTGCGCCATCAAAATCTCCTTCTAAATCAATCGTTACACAATTGTTCGCAATTGTTGGAGCAACAAAATTAATTGCTGCATCACAATCTTGTACATAAAGCGTAATGTCATCAGGACAGTTTATAACTTCTGCCATTGTAGGGTCTGAAGTATCTACCGTTCCAGAAGTAACAGCTTCACATCCATTATTATCTATCACGGTTACACTATATGTACCAGCTGTTAAATTAATAGCCGTTGCTGTTGTTTGATTCCCTGTAGCTGAATCCCATTGATATGTATACCCTGGAACTCCACCAGATGCATCTACATAGATAGATCCGTCATTTGCTTCAGGACACGTTTCATCCGTTACATCAATTGTTAATACTGGTGTTGGTAACATAGCTTCTATCGTAAAACTCGTTACTGTACTTACACAATCTCCATTATCCGCTGTGATTGTATATGTTCCTGCAGTTCCACTTATATTTCCTGCGCCATCGTCTGTCGCTGTAGCTGGATCTATATCATATGTAATAGTTACATCATAATTATCTACTACCGCACTTCCCGCAGCCGAACATGTTGGATCTATTACCGTTACTATCGGGGCATCTGGTGTAACTAACATCGCATCATTGCTAAATGTCGCACTCGCTGTACATCCATCTCCATTCTCTA
>CAJXUU010000210.1 GCA_913061325.1 uncultured Saprospirales bacterium
GCCTGTCTCGTGGGCTCGGAGATGTGTATAAGAGACAGATTTACATTCATATTATGATATTGTATAATTGGAAGTTTTTTCTATCTTCAATGTTTAAACTAAACCAAAATTAATTAATTATGACCAAAAAGATCTTTTTATTAACTTCTTTCTGTTTGATGTGTATGAGCGCCTTCGCTTCTTTCCCAGTAAACAAAAAAAATGTAGAGAAAGCAATTGCTAAAGTTGAAACGATATCAACTCAAGCCGTAACCTTAGATGCAAATACTGCTGAAACAGTTACAATGACAAAAATTACTGTAGATGCTGCTAATGCGTTAAGCCCAGCAGCTGCTTCTGGAGGCGACAATGAAATGGTTATTTTATTATTGCTTTGGTTCTTTCTAGGATTGTTTGCTGCACACAGATGGTATGCAGGAAAGCCAGCAGGATGGAACATTTTATTCATTCTTACTTTGGGTGGATTAGGTATATGGGCAATTGTAGATCTTATCAATATATTGACTGAAAATTTCTAAGTTGCTTTAAAATATGAAATATGATGGCTATTGTGAATTTTCGCAGTAGCCATTTTTATTGAAGAGAAGATTTCTTTACTGTAATGATCTTATATTAGAAACTATATCCAAGAGTAAAAACAAGATTTAGTCCAATTCCATCAAAATATTCATATTCATTTTCAGATAAATTAAGATAATAATCTGGGCCCATTGCTGCATCTAAGACGATGCCATTCTTCCACATCCATTGATATCCAAGATCTGATCCAACTCGAACAGAGGAAGACGAAGAAGTATATACAAAACCACAATATGGCATTACATAAAAACCTCTTGGAACATTTTTTTAGTTATGTATTTTCTATACCCTATATTGGCTTCTATTGCAGTCCCTTCCAGATCATCCAGATCATAACCCACAAATGCGCTTAACTGATATGATGATTTTGTATTAATTGTTCTTTCATAACATCCGTTCACAAATCCTCCTAATACACTAAGCGGATTTGTCTTTATTATTGACAATTGGGCATGGCAATTGAATATGATAAAAATTAGAATTACACAAAAAGTAAATTTTCTCATCTACAATAGTAATATAGCTTTTGACGAAGATATGTGAATATTTGCCATGCGTTCTAATATTAAAGAAAGAATTCCCTACTATTATATTATTTTCTAAATGAAAGTAAGTTGAAATAGTGATAATAGGTATTTCACTTATTTATTAACTGTTGCACCATGTCGCCTTCTATCTGCATAGCCTACGTATGAATTTCCAATTTTTGTAATTGCATTAATACCTCCAAAATAAAGCGATTGATTCTCCCAAATGTTTAAGTTTGGGATAGCCATTTCTTCAACATCAAACCCTTTTTCTACTTCAAAAGTCGAATTGTTTATATGAAGTCTTGGCGTAGAAATTGATTGAGCAATGGACGATCGAAAATATTCAGAGTTAATTAATACTTGTGATATCGCGTATGGTATTCTTCCTGCGCCACCAGAGCCTAGTGCATGTAAAGTAGAGCCATTTTTATTGGTGAGCATTGTAGGGCACATCATAGATTGTAACCTTTGATTCTCATTCCAATTATGAAAGCCGTTAGGCATCAATGCTTCTTCTCCAAGCATATTATTCATTTGCATATCAGTACCTGGTATAAAATATCCAGAACCTTCACCAACGGATGTGGTTAAAGATACAGTCATACCTTTCTTATCAATCACATTAAAATGTGAAGTTCCACCCCATTTACTTGTAGATGCATTTGTATTTGTTCTCGTATTAATCCCAAAGTTATGAAATAGATAATTTGATATTTTAGTTTGGTCATTGTTTAATTGTGATATAGAGGAGAATGTAGTTGCTAACTCTTGAAAATGTTCTATTGTCAGTGGGTAAATCTTTTTGTCTGATATACTATCCTGAAAAGTATTAAGAATAGCGGTTACAAGCATACCGCCTACAGATGGAAACCCCGTGGTGTGGACTGATTTCCCTTGAAAATTAAACTTAATTGGCTCTCTTACAACTGCTTCATATTGATCAAAATCGAGCCTTGTTAAATGACCTCCATCCAACATGTCCTTACTGATGGATTTTGCGATTTCACCTTTGTAGAATAAATCTCGACCTTCATGAGATAAAACATCTAAAAAGTCGCTATAGGATTCCATTTTTATAATGTCTCCTTCATTTTTGAGCGTTCCATTTTCATTGAAAAAAATATGGGCATTATCTGGACTCAAAGCAAATATTTCATTTAATAAATTAAAGTCGTAAGCTTGGAATTTGTCAAGAGCTATGCCTTCTTTTGACCAGAGTAGAGCTGGTTCAATTAATTGTTTTATCGGAATAGAGCCATATAGTTCATGCATTTTATAAATGCCAGCTAAGGCACCAGGAACAGCTATAGAACCTTTACCTACATGGAAATCTTCTTTTGTGCTGCCGAAATCAACAGTTACAGGGTAGAATTCTTGTTGGGGTATACTCTTTTTTTTGATCGGAGTTTGACAGAAAAAATCGATTACTTTAATTTGCTCTTTGTCGTTGATCATAGCAAATCCACCAGCTCCAATAGATGCCATACATGGTTCAGCAACAAAACTAACTAAGTAACCAGCTATTGCTGCATCTACTGCATTCCCGCCTTGGTTCAAGATTATTTCAGCAGCTTCGATGGTCTTTTTGTGTCCACCAGACAGGGCATAATTCATAGACATATTATGGATTCGATAAGTGAAAGTAATATATCTATCCTTTCTTTACCTAAATATTACCACATAAAACCAATTCCGATTTCTAATCTTCGGAAGAAATTATTCTCTATTTTTATGTAGTCATCAAAATCGAATTCATAACTAGCTTTTTGGATTCTAGCACCAACAGTGAAATCTACCATTACTCTATTGGTAGATAACCTATATCCCACAGCAACACCAGCATTGATACCTCCTTGAGCTTTAGTTTGGCTTTTATTCGTATTTTTAAGAGCTATTCCATATCCAGCATCAGCTTTTATAAATGGAGTGCCGTTCTTTTCTTGTAAAAATGACATGAAAGCAACTCTTGGCACAATAAAATCATATCCTTCGTCATCTCCATAGTTTTCAAACGAAGCACCTCCCCCATATCCAACAAGACGGGATCTCTGATGATGATATGTATATGAAATAAAACTTCCATCATTTGGTCTACCTGGCAACGCACCTAGGGAAATTCTATGGTATCCAACTCCTTCTGGAAAATTGTATGGCTTTGGTGGTTTTCTAGTAGTGAATTTAAATTCATTCACATTCAGATCGAAAGTTAATGTGTCTCCTTGGCAATTCATTGTGACACTTTCTTGAGGTTCGTATGTGATAACTTCACCATGGTATTTCTTATTCTTTGGAGTCTTTACTTTACCATATACACTAAATTGAGCGTCTAAAGTGCTACTTATCCCCATCATGAGTATGATAAAAACTGTGAAAGACTTCTCGAGTGGGTGGAGTTTAAGTTTCGTTATCATGAAATTGTGTTGAATGTAAATGTAATATCGCATTTTACTTTTTAAAATAAAATATAAAATAGCTTTCTGTTAAGTAGTTCGTACTGAAATCTATTTTTCTAACGAGTTAAAAGGCTAAAGTGTATATTTTGAAAGCTATTAATTACATTTGAGAACACTAACTATTAAAGATGATTATAGACACTAAGACTGACATTGAAAAAATATTGTTAGATAATTACAATATTATAGCTAGGGTAAAACCATTGGCAGGAGAAGTGGATTACAATTTTAAAATTATTTCGGATGAAAACACTTACCTACTCAAGATTTGTAAACCTGATGTAATAGAACAAGAAGTTAAATTTCAAGTGGCATTGTTAGATCATTTGAAGAATAAAAAATTGTCATTTGAAGTTCCGAAAATAATAGATACTATAGATGGGGATAAGTACTTTGTTCAAAATTTCAATAATAAAAATTGTATAGGACGTTTACATTCGTGGGTATCTGGAATTATGTTAGATGATATAAACCCTAGAACAAAAGACCTATATTTATCATGGGGAGGAACCTGTGGTGCATTAAGTGAGATTTTATCATCATTTGATCACCCAGGAGCACATAGATTTGATAAGTGGAATCCAATTGAAAGCCTTCACTCAAAGAAGTACTATGATTACTTTGAAAATGAAGAGCAGAAAGAACTAGCAAATTATTTTTGGGATGTATTTGAAGAACATGTCATTCCAACGATGGATGAATTGCGATGTAGTGTTAATTATAGTGATGCGCACGAACAAAATCTACTATTAAAAGGCGATTATCGGCATGTTTCAGGAGTTATTGATTTTGGGGATGCTATTTATGCGCCTACCATTTCCGAATTGGCAATAGCATGCGCCTACGCAGGGATGTATGCTGAAGACCCAATTGAAGTCATGTCTTTTGTTATCAAAGGTTATCATAGTAAATACACATTAGAAGAAAAAGAAATTGCAATTCTGTTGCCTTTGATCTTTGGAAGATTGATGATAACGGTAGCAAATGCAGCATACAATATTCATCAATATCCAGAAAATGAATATTTACAAGTCAGTGCAAAACCAGCATGGGATTTACTTAAAAAACTCAGATCAATAAATTTAAATTTTGCATTGTACTATTTTAGATTTGTTTGCGGGTGGGAGCCACATCCCTCTAGACCTTCTTGGGACCATTGGTTTGATAATCACGCAGAAAGCTTAAAGCCTCCTGTTGACCTTAGGAGCCATAAGGTTATGAGTATTAATTTGAGTGTAGGAAGTCTTGATTTGGGCAATAATTCAAATTTTGAAAATATCGGGAAATTTGAAAGAAAAATCAATCAAATTTTGGAGGATGAAAATTCTACTTTAGGAATTGGTGGCTATAAAGAAGTCCGCCCTTTTTATACAACAGATTCATATAAAACAGAAGGTAATAATGGGCCAAGATGGAGGACAATGCATCTTGGTACAGATTATTGGACACATGCTGGAGAACCAGTTTATACTATAGCTGATGGTGAAGTTTTTAGTATTAAGAATAATGACGCATATTGTGATTATGGACCTACCATAATAATTAAGCACAAAATTGACAATGGAGATACATACTATACATTGTATGGACATCTTAGTTTATCCTCTTTAACAATGATTGCAGAAGGAGATGAAGTCAAAGCAGGTTCTAAAATAGCGGAGATTGGAGCCGGAGATGTTAATGGAGGATGGCCACCTCATTTGCATTTTCAAGTAATGCTAGACATGTTAGACAATGAAGGTGATTTTCCGGGAGTTTGTTATGTTTCAGAGGCGAAAATTTGGACTAGCATTTGCCCCAGTATTTCAATAATAAAAGAAATAGACACGGAGCCACAAGAACTTGTCAATACGTTGATGACAGAAAGAAAACAAATACTTGGCAAAAGTTTGAGTGTGTCATATGATGAACCATTACACATCGTAAGAGGATACAAACAGTACTTGTATGATATTAATGGGAGAAGGTTCTTAGATATGGTTAATAATGTCGCCCATGTAGGTCATGAGCATCCTAGAGTGGTCAAAGCAGCGACGCGGCAAATGGCACTGCTAAATACCAACACAAGGTATATTAATGAGAACATTACAAAGTATGCAGAAATGCTTTTGAGTAAGTGCCCTGAAGGTTTAGAAGTAGTCTATTTTGTTAATAGTGGGAGCGAAGCAAATGAATTGGCGATGAGAATGTCAAAGGTCTTTACTGGTGAAAGAGATATGATAGCGCTAGAATCTGGATACCATGGAAATACTGGAGCAACGGTAGACATAAGTAGCTACAAATTTGATGGTAAAGGAGGTCAAGGTGCTCCCGAATACACATCAATTGTAACCATGCCTGATTTGTATAGAGGAATCTTTAAAGATAATATCGGCGCTTCAGGCTATTACAGCGAATTTATACGAGAAGCGATAGGAAAACTAAAGAAGAAAGGTAGAAATGTTGCAGGTTTTATTGCTGAGAGTATTTTAAGTTGTGGTGGGCAGATTATACTACCAGATAATTATCTAAAAGAAGCATATGGAATTATACGTAAAGAAGGTGGACTTTGTATTGCAGATGAAGTACAAGTTGGCTTTGGTAGGGTAGGAAGCTCATATTGGGGATTTGAGTTGCAAAATGTAGTGCCTGATATCATTACATGTGGAAAACCTATAGGAAATGGTCATCCTCTCGGTGCTGTCATCACTACTAGAAAAGTTGCAGATGCTTTTGCCAACGGTATGGAGTATTTTAATACATATGGGGGTAATCCTGTCTCATGTGCTATTGGCTATGAAATACTAAATGTAATTGATGATGAAAAATTAATAGAGAATGCTCAGTTAGTGGGTAATCATCTTTTGAAACGATTGGAAGATCTTAAATCAAAGCATAAACTAATCGGAGATGTGAGAGGTGTTGGACTGTTTTGTGGGATAGAGTTGGTGAGAGATAGAGATACTTTGGAACCAGCGAATACTGAGGCAACATACATCGTAAATAGGATGAAAGAACAAGGGGTCCTATTAAGTACAGATGGTCCTCTTTATAACGTAATAAAAATGAAACCTCCAATGTGCTTTACAATTAATAACGTAGAAGAAATGATATTCAGATTAGATAAAATTCTATTTGAGATTGACTCAATAAGTCAGGTTCAAAATTGGAATTGAAATGAAAATACTATGCGGCACAAACAAAAATGTTTAAGTCCTGTTACACCATTCATAAGAAATTAGAGATATATGAAATACAATACGCTTTCAAGTACAGATATAAAAGTTAGTGAAATTTGCTTAGGGACCATGACATTTGGGGAACAAAACTCTGAATCAGAAGGGCATAGTCAGATGGATTTTGCACTTGATGCTGGGGTAAATTTCTTTGATACTGCAGAACTTTATGCGGTGCCTTCTACTAAAGAAAATAATGGAAAAACCGAAGAAATAATAGGTTCATGGTTTGCCAAATCAAAAAAGAGAGCGCAAGTTATTCTAGGTACGAAAGTGTCAGGTCCTTCTGAAAACCTAACTTATATTTCAAATAATCTAGGATATTCTAAGGAGAGAATAATGGAAGCTGTGGAAGGGAGCTTGAAAAGATTACAAACTGATTATATCGACCTATATCAACTTCATTGGCCGGAAAGAAAGACAAATATGTTCGGGCAGCGTGGTTTTCCCAATGCTACAAATGATTCATGGAACGATAATTTCCTTAATGTGATAGAAACAATGAATTTGCTGATTAAAGAAGGAAAGATTAGGCATTGGGGTCTGAGCAATGAAACATCTTGGGGAACAATGCATGTTTTACACACTGCAGAAAAGAATGGATTGAAGAAGCCCATCAGTATTCAGAATCCTTATAGTTTGCTTAATCGAACTTATGAAATGGGTATGGCCGAAGTCTCTATGAGGGAAAATATCGGTTTGCTTGCTTATTCACCTCTAGGATTTGGTTTGTTATCAGGCAAATATCATAAGGGAACGGATGACGAAACAAGCCGAAGGAATAAATTTAAAGAAATGAGCAGGTATGATAGTGAGCAGTGTTATGCGGCGACAGCTCAATATATGAAAATTGCTGAGGAAAATGGATTGAGTTTAACTCAAATGGCACTGGCATTTATCAATAATAGAGATTTTACAACTTCGAATATTATCGGGGCTACTAATCTGGACCAGTTGAAAGAAAATATAGAATCTTCATCCATTGTTTTATCAAAAGATATTATCTCAAGTATTAATAAAGTACATGAGAATATACCGAATCCTGCACCCTGATTGAGAGCAAGCTCAAGTCAAAAGGTAATAATTTTAGTGCTATTTCTAATCTTACGCCGTAGAAATAAGTAGTGGCATAATTTTAGTGATATAATAGTATAAATACACCCTTTTAATCATTTTTACTTACTAGCTGAATTTCAGTATAAATTGATTATTGAGGGACATGAATATTATTCTTAAAATAGCTTACTCATTTATTTTTCTTCTTACTTCCTATGTTTCATTTTCACAAGATTTTGTGACAGAAGTGACTTATTATATGGAGTATGATACTTCTACTTGTTGGTACGATTGCTTTATAATAATAGAGGCAGGAGGAGCAACTGGTGCAGGATTTAGAACTCAATTTTTCTCAAATTACACAATAGTAGCACCTACAGGTACCACGGTCATTGTTGCGGATACCTATCTGCCTTTAAAAGATAATCAAAATTACACAGGAACTATTCCTGCGACGTGGAATATAGGAGCATCGGAATTTGATGTTAACGGTACAGGTATTGATTATCATCCGATTGTACCTCAAACTTCTCCATCAGCACAATATAATGATTTAGTGGCTGGAGACACATTAAAAGTATTCAGCATAAATGTTTCTGATAATACAGAATGTGGAATTGGAGTCAGATTTTTTCAGAACGGTGTGGATATGAATGTCGGAGGTGGAAATGTTAATAGTTCATTTAAAATCGGTACACCCATAGAACAATATGAAGGAAACAATCCTATACAGTACCCAACTGGACCTTATATTCCTACTCCTATTGTAAATGTTGAAAATGGGATATCCATTGATTTTACGCCAAATACAATATCTTGTCAGGCTCCATTCACGCAGTCATGGTCTGGTCCTAATAATTATTCTTCCACCAATGAAGATGTGTTGATCAATCCTGCGGTGCCCGCGGATTATGGAGTTTTCCAACTAATACTAGAAAACGAAATAGAATGCAAAGACACCTTAGATATACTTGTTGAGGAGCCAAGCGCACCTGTTATAAATGATGTTAATATAAATAGTGTAAAACTCACACCCACCTTCGAACATATTGGTGTTCATGTTGATATAACTGGAGATGATAATAATAATAGCGAGCTAACTTTAGAATACAAGCTTACAGGTAAAGCTACTTATCTACCAGGTGCAATAACTATGAGGGCACAGCCTAATATGGTGGTAGATGGAGCGCCATTAAATATGAATTTTCATGCTGGTTCAGTTATGCATTTACTACCAAATGCTTCCTATGATGTTAGATTAACAATGACGGACATAGACGGAGGGTCCGAAGTGATAGAACTATCTATTACAACTAAACAATTTCCAGATGCAATAGGATCAGGTGACGTCAAGTATGTGATTACTGGAAATGGAGGTGGCAATGGGAGCATAGCAAATCCTTTTCAAGGTCTACAGTTTGCTGTAGATAATGTGCAATCAGGTGAAATCCTTGAAGTAGCTGATGGGTTATACGAATCTTTTACTTTGACGACTACGGGTACCGAAACTAACCCAATAACAATCAGGTCAACCAATATTCATGGTGCTGTTATTGATGGTAATAATACCATTACAGGTATTGTGACTTTAGGTTCAGCGACAGATAGTATTCGATATATTATTATTGATGGATTTGAAATCAAGAATGGTGATTGGGGAATCGATGCGCAAAACACACAGTTTGTAACCATAAGGAATAATAAAATAAATGATGTTGATTTTGGATTCTACAATAGAAGAGAAAATGGATGGGAACACGATCAGTATCTAAATAATAATGAAATCATAGGAAGAACTTCATGGCCTCAACTTGATGGAAGTATACCTTCGGAAAGAGGCATTGATATTAGAGGGAACGCTAATGTGATAAGTAATAACTCAATTTCTGATTTTGGAGATGGAATATCTACCGATGGCCCTGTAAGTCAAAATTCCTATGCGCTAGATATTCATGATAATTACATCACTAGAATAGTTGACGATATAATTGAGGTTGATGGTGCTATTTCTAATACAAGAGTATATAAGAATCAAGGACTCAATGGAAGGATGGGTGTAAGTGTGGCACCAATTTTTGGTGGTCCTGTTTATATTTTTAGAAATGAATTCTTCAATTTAGAAACCTCAGCTTTTAAAATGAATAACCAAACTGCTGGTTTGATTATAATTAATAACAGCATAGCTAGTTCAGATAGAGGTTTGACATCTAGTGAAGGATGGCAAAGCACGATTTTTAAAAACAATGCAGTTTTGAGTGGCCACTATGTTATGGAAGAGTTTGGTCTTGTTACTGGCAGTATCGATGATTGGGATAACAACGCATATCTTTCTCTTAGAGCTGGGACTACTGCAGAGCCATGGTTCAAATGGGATGGAGTTAAATATAATACTGTGACTGATGTAGTACTGAGTGGTATTACGGAATTAAATACTATTGAGACTTCGTATACCTGTCTCTTATACACATCTCCGAGCCCACGAGACAGGCAGAAATCTC